>JANQDY010000249.1 GCA_028278625.1 Thermodesulfobacteriota bacterium | reverse complement strand
GCTTTCGGATTCATGGCGCCGTTGGCATGGCTTTTGGCGGATACATGGGCCATGGCCCCCTTGATGTCGCCCATGGAAACCCCGTATCTCGCCGAGTAGGCCGTTGCCAGAAGGGCAAACAGACCCGGTGTCGTGGAATTGGCGCCGGTGAGAGACTGCCAGACGCCGGCGGCGATACCGCCGCCGGGCAAGCCGCCGTAGCCGGTATCCTTCAGTTTTTCAACGCCCAATGCCAGAGCAATATCATAAGCCCCCGCGGCAACGGCGTAACAGGCGGCCCTGAATGCTTCGGTACCCGTGGCACAGTAATTGTCCAGACGGGTTACCGGGATGTAAGGTAATTTCAGGGTGTTGGACAGCGGGACACCCGCTTTTCCCACATTTATCTCGTCAAAGTGGGTGCCGAGATATGCCGCCTGAATCTCCTTTTTCTCGATGCCCGCATCCGCCAGACATTCCACAAAGGCTTCCACCATCAGATCTTCCGCGCTGGATTCCCATCGCTCTCCGAACTGGGTGCAGCCCATACCGATGATCGCCACCTTGTCTTTTATGCCCGTTGCCATTTATTTCCCCCCTTTCATTGGGACGGCTTTCCAGAAATACCCGGAGACATCCCTCTGACGGTCGTAGGTCCTCCGCCTGAAACTCATCTCCACGGGCAGGCCCACGGCCAGAGCATCAAGATCACAGTCCGTGAAATCGAAGGTGTGCCTCCCGCCCATCTCGAACTGAACAGTGCCGTAGATGGCGGGCGGATCATTGGAGGGAGCCAGGTTATCGCCGGTGTAATCGGTGATGTGCCCGGTCTTGTCGGAAAAGAGGAAGTCTTCCATTTCGTCCACGGCTCCGCAATCGGGATTAACGCATATCCGCTGGGGAGGGTATTGAACGGTTCCGCATCCCGTGCACCTGGAGCCCCACAGGCCCAGAATGGCTTTTCTCTTTCTCCAGTGAAAGGACCAGCGGGTCAACTGGTCCTCTTCGCCCTTGGGACCCAGGTCCGCGGCCAACATCTTTCTCCAGACCAGGTATTTGGTGTAGTTGTCCATGGGTGAATATTGTGCAAGGTGTCCGGAAACCCCTTTCATTTCCCTATTTTTCTTGATGTTGTCGGTCAGTTGAAAATAGAGGGCATCGCAGCCGTTTCCAAAACCGAGCAACAGTATTTTGTCACCGGGTCTTCCCGTCTCAAGGGCATGGCTCAACATGACCAGCTGCTGCGCTGATCCGGCATCTCCAATCTCCATCATGAGATTCCCCTGCTCAGCTTCAGGGGAAATATTCAGCAGCCTGTTCAGCTTCTTGCGTTCCGCCGCATAATGGCAGGGGTATACAACCCTTCTGAAATCGGTCATCTTCATGCGGTATTTTTTGAGAAACCCTCTGATAGTTTCAGGAATAATGTATTCAAATCCGAAATCGCGGATCCACCGGTCTTCCCACTGGCGGTCATATTTGGCGAACTCGCCCCGGTAGTGGTCCACGAAATCATAGGTGGTGGAATAGGATCCTTTGAATTCAGCCACCACATCCCGGTCCCCGATCATGAACGCCGCGGCCGCGTCACCGAAGATCATCTCCTGGGAAGAACCCGGTTTTCCCAATCGGCAATCGGAAGCGCATACCATGAGATTATTCAAACGCTTTGATTCAACCCCTTCAATGGCGGATAGAAGCGCGCTGGTTGCGCACTTGAGACCCCCGCTGAAATCGGCGGCCCTGATATGTTCATTGAAGGCAAGGGCGGTGGAAACAATCCCGGCGTTCAGTCTCTCTTTGTATGGCAGGGTCGTTGATGCCAGATAGATCCCTTGAATCAATGAGCGGTCATGCCCTTTCAGGCAATCGATTCCCGCCGCAACCGCCATGGTAAGGCTGTCTTCATCAAAATTGGCCACGGCCTTTTGGCCTTTTGCATAAGCAACGGTTGCCGGGTTAATCCAGCCGATGGCATCATGAATCAGCTTTCGATCCATTCGATGCCACGGCACATAGGCGCCATAAGCACAGATTCCGATCATTCAAATAACTCCTTTCTCTAAAATAAGACCCCAAAGGAAAATCCCTCAGGGTCATGGCGAGGGGTGTGGCGCGGCTATTTGTTCACTCCCGGACACCCTGTTTCCCCGCAGGGCACGGTAATATCCTTTGCCGGAATCATGGTGGGGGTCCCCACATAGGCATGTTTGTAAAAGGGGTTGTCATCTACGATTTCAGCGATCCATATGGGAACCTGGGCCTGATGGTCACAGGGCCTCATATACCATGTTCCCGCCGGGCCGTCATAGCTGAGCCCTTCCCATGCCTTCCTCACGGCGTCCACATCATCCTTTCCGGCTTTCTGAACGGCCTTGGCCCAGAACATGGTGGCCTGGTAGGACTTGCCCCTAAGCCATGAGGGATAATGCCCTTTTGCCTTGTAGAAACCGTCAACGAATTTCTTGTTGGCATCCAAAGGGATGGTCAGCATGTAGACTTCGCCGGTAACACTGCCGAGGACCGCCGCATCGTTGGCCACGGAGCGGATGGCGGTTTCGTCATTTAAGAAGTAGCAGACGAATTTGGCCTTCAGCCCAAGGGGCTTGGCCTGCTTGAGGAGCAGGGTGAGGTCACTTCCCCAGTTTGACGTGAAGACCATTTCAGCACCGGAATGGATGATCTGACTCACATAAGGGGCGAAATCCTTCTCTCCGATTTTGTGGAAGATTTTGCCGACCATTTCAACGGATGGATTCAGCTCCTTCAGTTTTTTTACAAAGGCGGACATGGCTTCGTGTCCGAAAGAGTAGTCCTGGGCGATGCCGAAGACTTTCTTGGCGCCGCTCTTGGCTACCCAGGCGGCCAGGGCATAGGAGTGGGTGTCGCTGTTGCAGTCAGCCCTGAAAAAGTTCTTGTTGCATTTTTTTCCGGTGAGACTGGCGGCTTCCATGCCGTAGGTGGCCATGATGACATTGCTTTTTAAGGCCAAGGCGGACATGGCGGCCCCCACGGAACTCCCCGTGCCGCTCATGAAGTATTTCACTTCATCCTTGAGAATCAGTTTCTTTGCCTTTCGGGTTGCGATATCGGGCTTCAGCTCGCTGTCCACGGGGTAAATCTTAACCTTCTTCCCAAGAAGCCCGCCCTGTTGGTTAATCACCTGCACGGCGTATTCCACACCCTCAAGATAACGGTCGCCGATGTCCTTGAAAGTTCCGGAAAGCGGTTCAACCACCGCCAGTTTGATTTCCTCTTTTGCCTGAGCCCGGTCCAGAAAACCAAAGCCCATTGCCATCACCAGTAACACCGCCAGACCAATGAACACTTTTTTCATGATCTACCTTCTCCCTGTTATTAATGGTTTATGTGTTTGAATTCTCATCCTCATAAAGAAATACGCGATCATCCTCCTTTCTCCCGTCGGACCTTACACCTCCAGGTAATTTTGTCTGATTTCATCGGCTTTAAGCAGGGCCTCGGCGTCTCCGTGGAACACTACCTCTCCTTTGCTCATGATGTAAAAGCGATTGGCAAGATTCACCGCTGCCTTGAAATTCTGTTCAACCAGCAACAGGGTCACCCCTGATTCACGAACCGCGGAGAGCATTTCCAATACACTTCTGGTAATGAGCGGGGCCAACCCCTCCGTCGGTTCATCCACCAATATGAGGTCCGGATTACCGAGGAGCGTTCGGGTCACCGTAAGCATCTGTTGCTCGCCCCCTGATAGATGGGCCCCCTTATTCTGTTTCCGCCCTCTCAGTTGCGGAAATGTCTCGTAGACCCTTTCGAGGGTCCACCCCTGTTTCGAGGCGGTCTTTCCATGTTTGATGCCCATAAGGAGGTTTTCGTGGACTGTGAGGCTTTTGAAAATGCGCCGCTCCT
>JANQDY010000245.1 GCA_028278625.1 Thermodesulfobacteriota bacterium | reverse complement strand
TGACCCCGATGCCACATGCACCATATTCCATAATGATATCAGATCGTTCGGCAAAGATTTTGAACGATACTATCAAAGGGCGGAACAACTTCCCGGCGTGGAATTCATCAGAAGTTACGCCTCCATCGTTCGGGAAGACCCGGAGACCAAGAATCTGTTTTTGAGATATGCCACCAGCGACGAAGGGGTCAAGGAAGAAGAATTCGACATGGTGGTCCTTTCAGTGGGACTCAATCCGCCCGTTCAGAACAATGATATCGCGGAAAAATTTCAAATAACCCTCAATTCACACGGCTTCTGCGAAACGAATCCCCAAAACCCCATGGAAACCAGCCGGCCCGGCATTTATGTGAGCGGCGCCTTTCAGGGCCCAACGGATATCCCCGAATCGGTATTTACGGCCAGCGCCGCCGGATCGCAAGTGGGTGAATATCTTGACTACCGCCGGGACAAACTGGCCGTAGAGAGGGTCTATCCGCCGGAGCGGGACGTCTCACGAGACGAACCGAAGATCGGCGTTTTCGTATGCCACTGCGGCGCCAATATCGGCAGCGTGGTGGATGTGCCGAATACCGTGGAATACGCCAAGACATTGCCCAATGTGGCCTATGCCCAGGAGCAGCTCTTTTCATGCGCCACCAACTCGGCCAAGGAAATCACGGATCTGGCCCAGGAAAAGGGGCTCAATCGCGTGGTCATTGCCGCTTGTTCCCCCAGGACCCTTGAGCCCTTGTTCCGGGACACCCTTCGGGAAGCGGGACTGAACCAGTACTATTGCGAAATGGCCAATATCCGGGAACACTGTTCCTGGGTCCATTCCAAACAGAAGGACGAGGCCACGCGAAAAGCCAAAGATATTGTCCGCATGAGTGTGGCACGGGCCCGCTGTCTGGAACCGCTTCAGGAATTCGATCTTCCCGTTGACAACGCGGCCCTGGTGGTAGGGGGCGGTATCGCCGGAATGACCTGCGCCCTCTCCATCGCAAAACAGGGGCATGGTGTATATATCGTCGAAAAAGACAAAGAACTCGGCGGAATGGCCAGAAGACTTCACACGACACTTGAAGGCATGGACGTGCAGGCCTTTTTGAAGGACCTCATCGGCCAAATCTACCGGAACCCACTGGTCCATGTCCTGCACGAGGCCACCATAAAGGATGTCTCCGGTTACGTGGGCAATTTCCTCACCACCGTTGCGAGCGAAGGCAGAACCCGTGAGATCAAACACGGTGCCTCGGTCATCGCCATCGGCGCCGATGTCTACACCCCCACGGAATACCTCTATGGAGAAGACGAAAAAGTGGTGACCCACATTGAGCTGGGGGAAATGATCGCCCGCGAAGACGAAAGTGTTGCAAACGCTCAGAGTGTGGTCATGATCCAATGCGTGGGATGCAGAAATGAGGATCGAGACTACTGCAGCCGGGTCTGCTGCACACACGCCGTCAAGAACGCCCTTGGCTTAAAAAAAGTGAATCCTGAAATGGATATCTATATCCTTTTCCGGGATATGCGAACTTACGGCTACAGCGAAGACTTCTATCGGGATGCATCCGAAAAGGATGTCAAGTTCATTCGGTATACTCCCGATGACCCGCCCCAGGTGGAAGCCACCACCGCGGAAGGGAGGCCCGTCATTCAGGTGGCCGTGACCGATCCCATTCTGGGTCAAAAAATTGCATTGCACGGAGATATTTTGTCCCTTGCGGCCGCGGTGATCCCTTCTCCGTCCACCCAGGAGATCGCCGGACACTTTAAGGTTACCCTGAGCCCCGATGACTTCTTCAAGGAAGCCCATGTGAAACTGCGGCCCGTTGAATTTGCTTCGGACGGTGTCTATCTCTGCGGGACGGCCCATTACCCGAAGCACATAAAGGAAAGCATCAATCAGGCCTACGGTGCTGCGGGACGTGTCCTGACCCTTCTGTCAAGGGACACGGTGGTGGCGTCGGGCTCTATCTGTGAAGTCAACGACGATGATTGCGTCTCCTGCGGCGCCTGTATTACCGCGTGCACTTACGGCGCCATCGAGTTCCGTGAAACCGAACAGGGGCGAAAGGCCTGGGTAAACCCGGTTCTCTGCAAAGGGGACGGGCTCTGTAACGCCAAATGCCCCACCAATGCCATTGTTCTGAAGCACTTCACCGATCAGGCCTTGCTGGACCAGATCGATGCGGCATCTACCAAAGAAGAGATCCTGGAACAGATGGATATGGCCGTTGGCGATGTCTGAGACGATGACAATAATGAAAGATGAAGCTGGAATGATTGACACGGGAGGTAAAGACCGATGAGTGCGGATTTTGAGTTCAAGCCCAGGATACTCGGTTTTGTATGCCATTGGTGAGCATACGGGGCTGCAGACCTGGCTGGAGTTTCCAGACTTCAATATACGGATGAAATGAGACTGATTCGCGTCATGTGTTCAGGCAGAGTGGATCTCGAGTTTCTTTTGAGAGCCTTTTATAACGGACAGGACGGGGTCTTTATCGGCGGATGCAAGCTTGACGAATGCAATTACGTCACCCACGGCAATTACGATGCACTGGCAACCGTATACATCTGCCGCAAGATCCTTGGCCGGGTCGGTATCAACCCCGAGCGGTTGAGAATCGAATTCATGTCGGGCGCCGACGGCGGTCTCCTGGCCGAAGTCACCGATGACTTTTCACGCGAAATAAAAGCGTTGGGGCCTCTCGGTGAAAGTGAAGGGATTGATGCCGATGAACTGCATTTTAGAATAAGTGCGGCCAGACAACTGGTCCCTTACATCAAACTGGTGGAAAGGGAACGGCTCCGGATACCGGTGAAAGAAAAGAAAGCGTATCACGAATTTTTCAACAGTGACAAATTCAATCAGTTGTTTGACCAGCTGGTGGGGGATCAACTGGCCGTGAGCCAGATCATGTCCCTCCTTCAGAAGAAACCCCTTTCCACCGGTGAGATTGCCGAAGCGCTGGGACTGAGCCCCTCTGAAACAGCCAAATACATCAACAGCTCATCCCGGCAGGGTCTCGTCAGATACGATGAGGGGGCCAAGAATTACGCCTTGGCATAGGAAAATAGGGGCGCCCAACAAAAAGCAGGAAGATAAATCCATGGATAATGAGAGAGTCGATCAGATTATTGATAAGCATCAGGCTGATCCCAGTTCCCTGATTCAAGTGATGCTTGAAATTCAAAGTGAAAACAACTGGCTTCCCAAGGCCGCTCTTGACAGGATCAGCGAGAGGCTTAATGTACCGCTGGCCCGGATACTGCATATTGCCACCTTTTACAAAGCATTCAGCATGGTCCCCAAAGGCCGTCACGGCATTCATATCTGCATGGGCACCGCCTGTCATGTCAGAGGAGCGAAGCGTGTTCTCGATTCGGTGCAGGACCTGACCGGCATCAAACCGGGTGAAACGGACTTGGATCTGAAGTTCAGCCTGGAAACGGTGAACTGCCTCGGTTGCTGTGCCCTGGGACCTGTTGTGGAAATCGATGGAAAAACCCACGGCAAGGTGTCGCCGGGGATGACGGCGGACGTTTTAAATAACTACGAGTAGGGGAAAATAATGGCGCGGTTGAATTCTCCTGAAGAATTAGAACAGCAGAGACAAGACATATTGGCCAAAAGAGACCCGAACAAGCCTTGTATCTCCATATGTGCGGGCGCCGGCTGTATCGCTTCCGGTGCGGATGAGGTCATCGCCGCATTCACGGCGGAGATCGAACAACAGGGCCTGCAGGCGCATGTGGATACCAAAGGAACCGGTTGCCCTGGATTCTGTGAGAGGGGACCCGTCGTGGTGATTTATCCCGAGGAGATATGCTATCTCCAGGTGAAAGCGGATGACGTTCCCGAGATCGTGTCGGAGACCATTAAGGGAAAAAAGGTCATCGACCGCCTGCTGTTTGTGGATCCTGCCACCGGGGAAAGGGCGGTCCATGAATCGGACATCGCCTTCTACACGCACCAGCAAAGAAACCTCATTTGCAGCAATATCAAGATCGATTCCAAGAACATCGATGATTATCTGGCCATCGGAGGCTACGCCGCCCTTGCCAAAGTGCTTTCCCAAATGACAGACGAAGAAGTATTGGAGGAGGTCAAAAAATCCAATCTGCGAGGCAGAGGCGGCGCCGGATTTCCGGCGGGGATAAAATGGCAAGGCTCCCGCAACGCCCCCGAGCCGATTAAATACGTGATCGTGAATGCCGACGAGGGAGACCCCGGAGCATTCATGGACCGGGCCCTTCTTGAGGGAAATCCCCATTCCATACTGGAGGGCTTGATCATCGGCGGCTATGCCATCGGCGCCAAGGAGGGGTATATCTACGTCAGGCAGGAGTATCCCCTGGCGGTGGAGAATATCACCCTTGCGATCCGGCAGGCGGAGGCATACGGATTTTTGGGTGAGAACATTCTGGGATCGGGATTCGATTTCAAGGTAATCATCCACCAGGGCGCCGGTGCCTTTGTTTGTGGTGAATCGACCGCTCTCATGACAGCCCTGGAAGGGCGGGCCGGCGAACCCAGGCCCAAGTATATCCGCTCCAACATCAAGGGGTTGTGGGAGAAGCCCAGTGTATTGAACAATGTGGAGACATGGGCCAATGTGCCGCTGATCATCAATAACGGCGCCGACTGGTTTGGCCGGATCGGGACGGAAGGGAGCAAGGGAACCAAGATCTTTTCACTGGTGGGCAAGATTACCAATACGGGTCTCGTTGAAGTCCCCATGGGGATGCCCCTGAAAGACATCATTTACAAAATCGGTGGCGGTATCCCCGAAGGGAAAAAATTCAAGGCCGTGCAGACGGGCGGACCTTCAGGCGGTTGCATCCCCGAGGAGCAGCTGGATCTGGAAGTGGGCTTCGATGAGCTCACCAAGGCCGGTTCCATGATGGGATCCGGCGGCATGATCGTCATGGATGAGGATACCTGCATGGTGGATGTTGCCAGGTACTTCATTGAATTCTTAACGGATGAATCGTGCGGCAAATGCGTGCCGTGCCGGGAAGGCCTCCGGCAGATGCTGACAATCCTCACGAATATCACCGAGGGAAAGGGAAAAGAGGGCGATATCGAGCTGTTGGAGGTCATTTCTGAAACGGCCCAGGAAGCGGCCCTTTGTGCTTTGGGCAAGAGCGCCCCAAACCCCTTTTTGAGCACCCTGCGCTATTTCAGAGACGAATACGAAGCTCACATCAAGGAGAAGAAGTGCCCAGCGCTTTCCTGCAAGGAGTTGATCGCCTATCACATTGACCCGGCCAAATGCAAGGCCTGTATGATCTGTGCCCGGAAGTGCCCGGTGGATGCCATTGACGGCGGCAAGAATAAAATCCACATCGTCGACCAGGAGAAATGCACAAAATGCGGCACCTGCTTTGAAGTGTGCCCGCCCCGTTTTGGTGCGGTTGCGAAGATCTCGGGCGAACCGATCCCCGATCCGATTCCAGAAGAAGAGAGAATCATCAGAAAGAGTAAGAAAAAATGAGCGAGATCCTTTTACAGATTGACGGAAAAGACGTGAGCGCCAAAGAAGAGATGACACTGCTGGAGGCTGCCCAACAGGCAGGCATCCACATCCCCACCATCTGTCACCACGAAAAGTTGGAGCCCTACGGCGGTTGCCGTCTCTGCATCGTGGAAGTGGAAAAACGGGGCCGCAAAAGCCTTGTGGTCTCCTGTGTCTACCTCGTTGAAAAAGACATTTCGGTCACCACCCGGTCCGAAAAGATCGACCGCATCCGCAAGACGATTCTGGAACTCCAACTGGCCCACGCGCCGGATGCCTTTGAACTGCAGGACCTGGCAAAGGAATACGGCGCTGACAGAAACCGGTTTCCAAAGGAGGCTTCCTTCTGTATTCACTGCGGTCTGTGCGTCAGGTACTGCGCCGAAGTTAAACAAAAGCATGCCGTGGGATTCGTTGACCGGGGCACCCGAAAAGAGATTAGCTTCATTCCCGAAATCGCCGCCAAGGAATGCTGGGACTGCAAGGAGTGCTTTCCCCTATGTCCCACGGAGGCGCTTCAGGCGGCCTTTGTGTTGACAAAGGCCCTCTCTTCTTCATTACCCTCTTTGGGATCCGCGCCAGCAAAATAGCATCCATCGCTTTCCCCGGTTCAACCGGCCCGCATAGCATGCGATCGCAGGAAATGGGGCATGCCTGTTCATGCCTTTTTTCTGTCTTCCCTTTTTTCGATGCACATCCATCGACCTTACCCATTCCCCATTTTTCACTGAATTCTTCTTGACTTTCCCTTTCCCTCCCATATTATCCTTTGAATATTGTATCAGGGAAAAGGCAAATGTCCCCAGCAATCTTAAGGTCAGGACCCTATCGGTTTTATTTTGTCAGCCATGATCTTCACGAACCGCCACATGTTCATATAGACCGGGATGCTTTCTCAGCTAAGTTCTGGCTCAGCCCAGTGGCTCTGGCATATAATCTTGGATTTCCCGCAAGGGAGTTGAGGAAATTGACGGCACTCACAGCCGAAAACCAAAGACAATTATTGGAGACATGGCATGAATACTTCGGAACCTAAAGCAGGAGAGCGGGTAATGGACGTCCGATTCACTGATGATGCGATCAGCGTGGATCTTCTTGATGGTAGGACCATAACGGTTCCGTTGGCCTGGTACCCGCGCTTGCTGCATGCCACAGCGGAGCAGCGCGAAAAATGGGAAATTGCCGGAGCCGGGTACGGAATACATTGGCCGGACATAGATGAAGACCTCAGTACACGAGGCCTTTTGGAGGGTGCTCCCGCTCCCCGTAGGACCTCAAAAGCCGCATAAACAGGAGACAGAAAGCCTCCGTCCATGCGGCCTTTGTACTGGCCAATACCCTATCTGTTTCACCCAATTTGCTACCTGCTTCAACAGAATAGCCTTCATCGTCGCACCGCTCAGTTCCGATTTTCAGCGGCCAGCTTGCGCCAGAAGGTGGCGGGATGAACCCCCAAAGCCCGGGCAGCTTCCGGAACCGAACCGTAGCGGCTCACCGCGCTTTTGATCAGGTCCAGTTCAAATCCCGCTACAGCCTGCTTGAAGCTGGTTTCCCGGAACCTCGATTCGTGATGTCCTTTCAAGCTCCTACGAAGATCACCGGGTGCATCGGACATGGAAATGGCATCTCCTTCACTCATAACCATCATGGACTCCAGCAGATTCTTGAGTTCGCGGATGTTTCCGGGATAATCGTATTGGGCCAGAGCGTCCAGAACCTCGCGCCGGAGCCGTTTGTCCACTCCGTGCTGCTCGCAGTAGTTTTGCAGGAACTGATGGGCAAGGGCCGGAATATCCTCTCTTCGGTCGCGCAAGGGCGGGATGTGGATGGAGATGACCTTGAGCCGATAGTACAGGTCTTCCCGGAACAGGTCTTTTTCCATCATTTCCTTTAGGTTGCGGTTGGTGGCGGCAATGACCCGCACATCCACATCCTTGTGTTTGGTGGCTCCGATACGGGAGAAGCGGCCCTCGTCGATGACCTCCAGCAGTTTCACCTGCATGGTTGGGGTCAGTTCCGCCACCTCGTCCAGAAAGATGGTCCCGTTATGGGCGGTTTCGAAAAGCCCGGCCTTGCCCTGGGGAAGCGCCCCGGTAAATGATCCGGGCTCATATCCGAACAGCTCGCTTTCCATGAGGGATTCGGGGATGGCCCCGCAGTTGATCTTCACAAAGGGTTGGTTGCAACGGCCGCTGATTTCGTGGATGATCCGGGCCAGCATGCTTTTCCCCACCCCGGATTCTCCGAAAAGCAGCATGGAGTTGGAAACACTGGCCGCCTTTACCGCTTTGTGCAGCACCTTCTTCATGGCTTCGCTGCGAACGATCATGCGCTTCCGGGCGTGGTCCAGATTGATATGTTCCGTAAGCGACTGTTGATAGCGGCTTTCCAGTTTACGGGTTTCCTCCAGCTTGGCTTTGAGCTCGTTCAGTTCGGTGAGATCGCGCACATTGATGACCACCAGGCTGATGTCGTTCTTTTCGTCAAAGAGCGGTGTGCCGGTGGTCATCACGTCCCGGTCGCCCCAGATCTTTTGCATGATGGTCACCGGGGCTCGCTTTTCGTGCACCTGCATGGTCACCGAACGGTCGATCATCTTGTCTCTCAACATTTCATTTACGTGCATGCCCACGATCTGGTCCCGGCTTAAGCCGCTCATGCGCTCATAGGCGCTGTTTAAGCGCACCACCGTATTGTCCCGGCCGTTGACCACGAACAATCCGTCATAGGAGAGCTCGAACACGGCCTCCAGCTCCCGATACAAATCCTGATATCCCCGCAATTGACTGATAATGGCCTCGTGATCGGAAATATCTTGAAAAACGCTTATCACTCCGATGGTTTCACCGGAATCAATGATGGGACTGCGGTTGGCGATAATGGTGGTCTCCGACACTTCAATACGCACCCCCACCTGGGGTTGGCCGGTATGGAGGACCCTGCGGATGTCAGGCCAGGTTTCCGGACGCACCTTGCTCATATGTTTACCCACGGGGTCCGCATCGTCGAAGGGGAAAATACGGTGGGCCGCCTGATTGTAGAGCACCACAATCCCCTCGGCATCCACGACCAGAATGCCGTTGTGGGTGGAATTCAAGGCCACCAGCCAACCGAACTGCCTTTCAATATCGGAAAATTCCGGATCCGGCAAAATTGTACACCGTTTTCGTGAGTTGCCCAGCCAAGCGGTTAATCGCAAAAATGCGACTCGATCGCATTACTGCGAGTGGACGCCCTTTATAGCCAAGATGCGAGATATTGTCAATAGATAGCGGACGTAAGACCCCTCATTGGTAAAAGGCACCTGCTCGCAAAAATGCGAGCAATCAAAATTCCCGGAAAACCGTTCTCAAGAAGAATATCCATAAAATCCGATACATATGGCGAAATGATTCCCGCGCACACTCCGGCATACTCGTTGCATTTCCTGGCCGGGAGTCGTTGAGGGGCAAGTCTGAAACCCTGACGCTTGCCGCAATATTATAAGGAATCGCCCATGCCCTTTGTGCATTTGAAAGACATCCGGCTGTATTACGAGGTTCAGGGTCAGGGACCGCCCCTGGTTATGCTCATGGGACTGGGAGGCGACCATACCTGGTTTTATCGCCAGGTTCCGGAACTGGCCCGGCACTTCCAGCTGATCCTGGTGGATAACCGGGGCGTGGGGCAGAGCGGAACGCCGGACAAACCTTACGGGATCCCGGAGATGGCGGAAGACACCGTACACCTCATGGACGAATTGCGATTGACCTCCGCCCATTTTCTGGGGGTTTCCATGGGGGGATGCATTGCCCAGGAGGTGGCGATCCGCTTTTCCCGGCGGGTGTGCACCCTGATTCTGGCCTGCACTACCTGCGGAGGGCCGCAGACCCTGGCCCCGCCTGAGCAGATCACAAAATGGTACGTCGATCCGGGCAGCCTGGACCATCACGCGTTTTTGCGTCGACGCCTGAAAATCTATTTCTCCGACCTTTGGCTCGAAGAAGAAAGCGGAAAGGTGGAAGAATTCATGCGGATGGCGCTAAAGAGTGATCCGTCGGAATGTGCTCTTCGGAGACAAATGGAGGCGATGCGCGGTTTTGCGGCGGCCGAGCGGCTGCCGGCGCTGGTACAGCCCGCCCTGATCACAACCGGCTCCGACGATCGTCTAATCCCTGCTGAAAACGCCATGATGTTGGCCGGGCTGATTCCGGACGCTTCCCTGCTGGTGTTTCCCCGGGGAAGACACTGCTTTTTTATCGAGATGGCCGGTCGACTGAACAAAGAGATCACCTCTTTTATCCATCAAGTCGATAGGGCCGGCTTTGGCAAGGGGATTTGGTGATTCGTGTCGGTGAGCCGTGATGGCTGGCGGACACATCTTCACCGAAACGGCGTTGGTCCACAAACAAAAAAAGGAGGACAGACAGATGAAAAAGTTGACGGCACAGATGAAAAAATGGATGGCGATGTTGGCAATACTGGTGGTGGCGATGGCGGGCGTAACCGTTCCCGCGGCCGCCCAAGACAATGGATTCAAGCTGGGAGTGCTCTTTTCAATGACCGGGCCCTTTGCCCCTGCCGGTGCGCTGGCCGGTTACAGGGGCACCATGGTGGCCGTTGACATGATCAATGCCCGGGGCGGCATCGCCGGCAAGTACAAGGTGGTACCGGTGGTGGCCGACGCCCAGAGCAACCCGGACGTGGCCATCCGCGAGGGGTAGCGTCTGATGACCGTAGAAAACGTGCCGGTGGTGCTGGGGGTCTTCTCCAGCGGCATCGCGGTTCCACTCGCCCCCATGGCCGAAAGAAACAAAAAGATCTTTTGGGTGATCATCGCCATTTCCGACAAGGTGGTGAAGGACCGAGACCTGAAGTACGTCTTCCGGGTGCAGCCCATGGGGTCCCAATGGGGACAGAGCACGGTGAAAATGCTCAACGACAACCTGGAAAAGTTCGGGGTGAAAAACGCCAAGGACCTCAAGGTGGCCATCATTCACGAGGACGGCCCTTACGGCTCCTCGGTGTCCAAAGCAAACGAGTCCATGGCCGAAAAATTCGGCATGAAGGTGGTTTTGAACGAAGCCTATTCCCACAAAACCAAAGATATGTCGTCTTTGATCCTGAAACTCAAGAGGGTCAAGCCTGATGCCATCCTGCACACCGGCTATTTTCCGGATGTGGTGCTGTTCTTCCGCCAGGCCCGTGAGCTGGGGCTTAAGACCAAGGCCATTGAGGGCCACGGAGCGGGCCATGCCAACATGCCGAAACTGGCAGAGGCGGCCGGCGGCGACCTGATGAACTTCTGTTTCAACGTGGATCCGGCACCGGCGCAGATGCTGGATCGCAAAAAGCTGGTTCCCGGCACCGGCAAGCTCATCGCCGAGTTCCTGAAACGGTATGAGGATAAGTTCAAGGAGAGCAACCCCCCGACCCACGCCACTCAGGGGTTCGGTCACACCTGGATACTGCTCAACGACGTGGCTCCCCTGGCCCTTGAAAAGTACGGCGACCTGAGTCCCGATTCCATTCGCAAGGCCTCCCTTGAGATCGATATCCCCGAAGGCGGCACTCCCTGCGGCTATGGGGTTAAGTTCGCTCAACCGGGCACCCCCCTTTCCGGGCAGAACCTGCGTTCTTATCCCGTGGTGGTGCAGTCCATCAACGGCAAGCTGGGCATTGCCTGGCCCGATGCGCTGCAGACCATAACCCCGGTGATACCGCTGCCCGAGGGCAGTCCCTTCGCCCAGAAGTAAGATCCATGGAGCCGGGAACT
>JANQDY010000215.1 GCA_028278625.1 Thermodesulfobacteriota bacterium | reverse complement strand
AGGTGAAAAAAATGGCCGCCCTGTACCGCACCCGTTTTGAGCAAATGCTCATAATATCGGCTTGACCGCGTTCTGACTTTTTACGAGACCATCAAGATTGACAAATGTCATACGGATATACATGGGATTACCGCCTTTCAATTTTTCCGTGATCGTTCAGCAATATTGGGCCACCGCTCGCGGAAAATGCCCGCCCTGCTGAGTTGTCACGAGGGATCCCTGAATCGAGGTCAGGAATCCGATGAAAATTGTGTCTTTATCACATGCTTGAACTCGGCCCAGAAAGCCCTGTTTTCATTCTTCCATTCAGGCCCGAATTTCAGGTCGAAATATCCGGCAAGTTCTTCAAAAAGAATTTTCCAGGGTGCCTTTCCGACTTCGACAGCTTCCAGCAAATTCGCCAGAATACGATACATGTCTTTCATCCGCTCTTTGGGCAGGAATCCGATAGCGCCTTTCCGAACGGATTGCATGAAAGCCTCTACATTCATGGCATAGGCTGTGAACATTACCGTTGGAATGCCTTTGTTAACTGTTTGTTCCAATAGTTCAAGTCCATTGACGCCCATGATATCCAGCACCGCCAAGTCATAGGAGTTGCTGGCGATCTTTTGTTCCGCCGTTTCGAAACTGGCGGCGCCGTCGACGACCGCTCCCACCAGTAATTCTTGGACCGCTTCCAGAACATCCGGTTCATCGTCAACCAGCAAAATTCGCTTACCTTTCAGAGTCGATTCGGGTTGAGACATGGTTCATTTCCCTTTCAGGATTCTAACTCCCAATGGTTGGGCATTATTGATGAACTTCAATCAGTTTCGCTTTCTTTGACGGATCTTTCTCCAGGCTGTTGGGCGGCACCAGTTGGATGTTTGTTCGGATGCGCAGTCGGCTGGATATTTCATCCTCCAATTCCTTTTTCAACAAAACCATTTCGCTTTCCGCAAATCCTTCAGCATATTCCACCTTCATTTGTAGCGGAGGCGTCACTTTGGGCGGCGGCCCATCTAAAATGATGCGCATCTCCCCGGTGACCTTGGGCAAAAATCCGTCCACAACCCCTTTTATCCCCGCCGGAAACACGTTCACCCCTTTAACGATGAGCAGATCATCCACCCGCCCCTTGTATTTCATCCGCATACCGGGCATACCGCAACTGCACGGCTCAGCGATCAGTTCGATGATGTCCCCCAATCCGTACCGGAAAGACGGGCCTGCCTCCCACTCCAAGGCGGTGTGCACCATTTCACCGATGCCGCCGCCGTTGGACAAGTCGATGGGCGCTTTTGTATCCGGATCGACGATGTCCAGGAAGTGGTAGTCTTCACAAACCAGATGCATGCCCTGGTATGTTTCGCTGTCACAGGAAACGGCACCGAATCCCCAGATACCCCCGGTGGAATCAAAAATTTTCGCGTTGAATCCTTCAATCAACTGCTTGCGGGTTTCAGGAATCCCGGCCCCCGGTTCACCCACGGCGATGATGGTTTCAATACCCAGCTCACTGGCGGGAATCCCGGCTACCTCGGGCGCTTTACGGATAATGTATTCGGCAAAGGACGGAATGCAAAACATTCCCTTGGCGGGAATCAGTTTTGCAAAGTCGAGGACCCGTGCGACCCCGGATTCCGCGCCCACCGGAATACCGGCCATCCCCATGTATTCATAGGCCCTCATGGGAACCATTCCCGCAAGCCACATGCTCAACCCCGTCACATGCAGCATGTAGTCCCCCGGGCGAAGCCCCGCGCGCCAGTAGGTGCGGGACAGCACTTCGCTCTGGATGTGGATGTCCCGGGCCGTAAACGCTTCGAACACCGGTACACCCGTGGTGCCTGACGTGGAATGGATGGCCCTGACATCACGGGGAGACGCACACAAATATTCGCCAAAGGTATGCCCGTGTTTTTCACGCGAGATTTCCTGGCTTTCGCGGTCGCTCTTTTTATCCATGAAAAGCGGCAGTTGTCTGAAAGCATCCATGGATTTGATGTCGCCGGGATGTGCGCCACAACCATCGAATCGTTCCCTGAAATAGGTGGAATTTTCATAGATGTAGTGCATCTGCTTCTTTAATTTTTTCCATTGCAGGTCCCGCAGCTGTTCACGGGGCATGTGTTCCGCTTCCATATTCCAGCAGTCTCTCTCCATTGGTCCGACTCCTTCATCTCGCATATTTGAAACCATTCGCTAGCTCTTTTCGAAAATGTGCAGGGCCATGGAGGCTTCCTCAACCCCCACAAAGCCACCGCCATTTTCAGTCATTCCGATCCTTGCACCGTCAACCTGCCTCTTTCCCGCTTCACCTCTCAACTGCATCACGATTTCCGCAATCTGTCCGATGCCTGTGGCTCCCAGCGGGTGACCCTTACTAATCAGCCCGCCGCTCGGGTTCACCGGCATGGCACCACCCAGTGAGGTCGCCCCGGACCTGGCCGCCCTGGCAGCTTCCCCCCACGGGCAGAATCCAAGGCCTTCATACAAAACAATTTCTCCCATTGAGGTGGCATCGTGAAGCTCCAGCACATCAATGTCTTTGGGCCCCAAGCCGGCCATGGCGTAGGCTTTCTCACTCAACCGGGCGGAAATGTGTTCCGGTCCGTATCCTTTGGGTCGATCCTTTCCAGACCCCAGAATCGATGCCAGAATTCTCACCTTTCGGGAATTCGGATTTTTCTTTAAAAAGGCCGAAGAGCAAAGAATTGCGGCGGCACTGCCGTCGCCGATGGGTGAACACATGGGCGCGGTCAGAGGAAACACCACCGGCCGACCCGCAACAATTTCCTCGACGGTCATGGGTTTTCGGTACTGGGCCAGGGGGTTGTGCACGCTGTGACCATGATTTTTCGAGGCAACGACGGCCAGGTCCTCCTGGGTCGTTCCGAAGGACTCCATGTGCAGACGACAATGACTGGCATACATATCCATGGCGAAACTACGCGGGTCAGTGTTTTCGGCGCCTCCTTGCTGCCTGGCTTCTTCCGCCCAACGGGCCTGAAGCTCTTCCAGGATTTCCATGTCCATGCCAGCGTCGTAGTTCTTGAACATCTTTTCCGTATCTTCCAGGAACAGCTTCTCCGCACCCACTGCCATGGACACATCCGCGTGCCCCCCGGCAATGGATTGCCAGGCCAGATGAAAGGCTGTTGAGCCGGTGGCACAGGCATTTTCACAATTGACAATGGGAATCCCATCGATTCCCGCGAACCGCAGAGCGATTTGACCCCGCACCATTTCCTGCCCGGTCACCAGGCCTTGCATGGCATTGCCAAAAAATGCACTGTCCAGATCGCTTTTTACGATGCCCGCATCTGAAATTGCGGCGGATATGGCTTCAGCAGCCAGGGATTTGACGTTTCGTTCGATAAATTTTCCGAACGGGGTATGACCGATCCCGGTGACGTATACATCTTGCATGAGGTTCTCCAATTCTCTGCGGCGAGCGTTCAGCCCAAACGGTTTAAAATTACAGGCATGGCAGCTTCCAGGCGCTCTTGGATCTGGCCCATCACCTGAACGGTAACCTGCCAATGGTCGCACTCAAGCATGCAGAATTTTGCCGGCGGCATCAATCCCGGCGGCTCATCCGCAACGATATCCTCGAATGGAAAGGGGAATGACAGATCCGCCAAGGTCGAGACTTTGTCAGCAAATCCGGGATAGGCCTCACAGACGGCCTGCTTGTGAGTCTCACCCATGGCGACAATCAAGTGGGATCCTTCGGCCCCTTTTGAACATAACGGCCTTGATCGGTGTTCGGTCACATCGATTCCGGCATTTTTCTGCATATAAAGCATCACGCAGGGCATCGGTCGCCAACCGAACAGGGGCTCTGGAATGGGGATTCCCTTTCCCCGATGAAGGTCTAATTGCTTTGGACTGACGATGCCGGTGGACGACACCGCGATATCCGAAGCCGCTTTCCCCTTAAGGGACGTGAGCATTCGCCGGAAGAGATATTCGGCGATGACGCTGCGGTGCCGGTTTATGGTGCAAACAAAGACCAGCTGTTTCCCGTTGGATTCAGTCATTCTTTTTCCTTACGGATTTCCATGTGGCGAAGGGACCATGAGGCTCAATCATCGTCCGACACTCTGAAGACAGTCTCCCAGATGGATGTATCGGCAAGAATTCTGTCACAGGCCAAATAGGGATCCATCTTGTCTTCTTCAACCCTGCTTGCATAGGTTTGAAATGTGGCATTCCGTTCGAGGGCCTGTTTTACCTTTCGAAGTAACAGCTCTTTCATAATCTGGGCGAAAATTCGTTTGCGATTTTCCCTGTTCGCTCGCTCGCCCATGCCGGTCCGGGATAGAAATTGACGGTGGGCTTCCACGGCTTCGATGCATTCCGCCGTGCCGAACCCTTCGATGGCTTGGGTCTGCACGATGGGCGGACGCCACTGGCCGGGTTTGATTCTAATGTCCAGGATACCGGCCAGATCTTCCTCAGTGACATTGGGCTCACCTTTGTCGATCTTATTGATCACAAAAACATCGGCAATCTCCATGATTCCTGATTTCATGGCCTGTATATGGTCGCCGGCCGTTGGGGTCAGTACCAGGATGTTGGTATCGGCGATACAACGGACATCCAATTCCGATTGCCCCACGCCCACGGTTTCAAGCAAGATATAGTCTTTACCGAAAGCATCCATGAGGCTGACCACGGCATGGACTTTCTGGGGCAGACCTCCCAACTTGCCCCGGGTCGCCATACTCCGGATGAATACGCCCGGATCCAGGAATGTGGACCCCATTCTCACGCGATCCCCCAGAATGGCACCCCCGCTGTAGGGGCTGCTGGGATCACAGGCAACCACACCCACCGTGGCAGACGCCTTTCGCATGTTCATGGTCAATTGTGAGGTGAGCGTGCTTTTGCCCGCCCCGGGAGGACCTGTAATGCCGATGCAATAGGAATGCCCCAGATGCCCCCTGATCTCTTTCATCAGGTCAGAGATGACGACCCTCTCGTTTTCCACCATACTGATCAGTCGGCTCATGGCATAGCGATCACCCTTCAGCATCTTTTCCGTCAAATCGAGCATCATCTTAATTCCCTCTGTGCGGCATGAGATCAGCGGTTCCCGGGTCAGCTGTTGAGGTGTTTGATAACATCTTCGGTGGGAGTGTCCGGACCGAAAATGGCATCCACGCCCATCTTCTTGAGTGACGCCACCTCATCGCTGGGAATAATCCCTCCAACCAGGAATTTGACCTTTTTTCCTCTTTCCTTTAAGCCCTCGAGCACAACGGGAATATCATGGGCATATCCGGAGGAGTAAAAGCCCATGCCGATCACATCCACATCCTCCTGGAGCGCGATCTCGACCACTTCCTCGCATACACGGTATCGGATAAAAACCACTTCCTTTCCCAAATCCCGAAAAACTTCCGCAATATATCGGATACCGCGATCATGGGCATCCTGATCGCATTTGGCCAGAAGTACCCTGGTTCTTTCATCAGCCTTTACCGTAGTATCCATACCCCAAAACCTCCTTTAACAATCCTTGAGTTTCACCCAATGTACAGTCAGCCCGAAAGGCGTCTATCATGGCCGGCATAACCCGGCCGCAGGATTGCGGCCATTCGTTTTTCATTGCCAGAATGGCAGTGCGCAAATGCTCTAACGCGGCCTGGGCCTTTTTTTCGTCCCGCTGTTCACGGAAAGCCTTGACCCGTTCAATGGCAAACTTTTCCGTATCCGGCTTAATTTTGAACAAGGGCGGATGCACCTGGTCATCCACTGCGTATTTGTTCACACCGACAATGGGTCTTTTGCCGTCATCAATGGATTCCTGCCATTTCCGCGCCTCCCTGGCCAACTGGCTCCTAAACCACCCGGACTCCCAGCACTTCAAATAGCCGCCTTTTACTTCAATTTTATCCAGCAATCGGAGCGCTTCTTCCTCGATTTTCCGGGTCAGGGACTCCACGTAGTATGATCCGCCCAGGGGATCCATGACATTGGCGATATTGGTCTCATAGAAAAGGATCTGTCCGGTTCTGAGGGCGATTTGCGCCGCTTTCTGAGAGGGGATGTTGGAACACTCGTCATAGGAAGCGGCCCACACGCCGTCGGCACCGGAGAGAACTTGCGCAAGGGCCATGATGGTCACCCGGATGATATTATTTTCCGGCTCGTTGTGGTGCAGTTGAGAACCGGCGGTCTGGGGGAAATTCCTTAGCCGCAGGGATTCCGGGTTACTGCAATTGAATTTGTTTTTGAAAATGTCGGCCCACATTTTCCGTTTGGCCCTGAATTTCGCCACGGTTTCAAAAAGATCCAAACTGGTGTGGTCGTGTCCGTAGTACCTGGGCACGAATTCGTCGGGATCCAGCCCAACATTGATACACTCCTGGGTTATGAACATGGCGGTGGCCAGGGTGAAGGCCACTTCCTGGGCCGGCGTGGCACCGGCCTCGCCGGGATTATACCCGGTGATGCTGGCCACCTGGGCCATGGGCACGTGCTTTAGAAAAAAGGACACGCATTCGGGTCCGATTTTGTATGCGTGGCGAGGCGGATATCCCGCGGCATCCCAGTACCAGGAATGGTACCACAGATTGCTGACTTTCAGACGTAATTTGTCCCAGGGGACGCCGTTTCTTTCGGCGTAGACCAGGTACCCGGCGAGGGTGGCCAACTGCCCGTCAGGGCTGGCATAAAAAACTTCCATTTTGCTGAGATCACGACCATCGTACAGATCGTTGTAATCCCACATGGTGGAAAGGGACATGCCGTCTTTTCCCACACGGCCCCTGGCCTCCGGAGCGTCGGGATCATATCCTTGCTGAGAAGGGATATCCAACGCAACGTTTTGAACCAGCAGTTTGTTGGCGTCATCCTGGCCGATAAACAAGCCCCACCCGATCCGCTCCAGGTACTCCATCCGTTCACGGGTGTCCTTGCTCATTCCCAGGGCCACGGGTTGACGCATCATCCATCCGTCCACCGTGTAGGGCACCTTGCGAAATCCCCTGGTATAGGGATACTCCCCGGGAATGGCCACATCCTCATAGCTGATCTCTTCCACATCGGCCGGCGTGTACATGGGTTTTATGGGAATTCCGCCGTAGGTTCTGGCCGACATCGGCTCATCACCCGCTGTCTCGTCGATGTGTTGCCGCCATTTTTTCTCCATGGCAGCAGCCTTTTCCTTGACTGATTCTTTAAACATATACCCCCCTCAAAGTTGTTATTTGCTTCTCGTTTTCCAGTGCTTCACCAAAGGCACCCAGGTCTCACTCGGTTGCTTCTCCGGGACCGGCGCGGAATTTTGAGGAATCCGTGGCTGTCTTTCTCACCTGCTGAACCATCTGGACCATCAAGTCCACAAGATAATCCGCCTTTTCACTTTCATTCCTTTCTTTTGAAACCACGGTCACCGGTCGTGTCTGAACCAAAAAGATGTTGGCGGGAAAGAGCAGATCCGGGTCCACTGCCCACTCCATATCCTGGGGGGCGCCATAATGCGTTTCCAGCTGGACCGCATACTCCGCCAGTTTGATCGCCTCCCTATCCGAAAGACAGGCAGCCTTTCGTTTGTCTGCGGAAACACTTTTTTCCTCTATGCCCGATGGACCGTAATCGAGCAGTTTTTCCTTGTCGGATATGCTTTTCTTGATCAGCGTCATGGATTCTTTCTCAATGACAAATCGATCCGGCGCAACCAATCCCTGAACAATGCTTTCTCCCAGCCCCCAACTTCCTTCCAATACGATCTTGGACGGATCTCCGGTCAGCGGGTGAACTGAAAACCCCACCCCGGCGGACCGGGCATGAATCATCTTCAGTACGGTGACTCCCATGGCGCTCCCTTCGGCGGGGATATTCATTTTACGTCGATAGGTGATCGCCCTGGTGGTGAACTGGGAGGACCAGCATTGCACGATTTTTTCCAATAGATCCTCGGGACCCCGCACATTCAGGAAGCTGTCGTACTGACCGGCAAAGCTGGTGTCTATAAGGTCTTCCGACAGCCCGCTGGACCTTACCGCCACCGGGACGTTCTCTGCCCCGGTGGTGCGGCAGAGTTCCTCATAACAAGTGATAATCCGGCGACCAATGGCTTCGGGCAGGGTCTCATTCTCGATGATGCCGCGGATATTCCTACTCTCTTCCTGGAGATCCGAAATATCATTCCGATCAGGAGGGATGCTTTCCATGTACCGATTGATCCGGACGGCCGCGCCCGTCTCTTTGACAAACCGGTTGTAGGCATCGGTTGTAACGGCGAAACCGTTCGGCACCGGCAGGCCGGCATGTCTCATTTCCGCCAACTTGGCACTTTTTCCACCCACCTTGTCAACGGATATTTCGCCGATTTCATGAAGCCAGACTACAAAATTATCTTTCACGAATTGCCTCCTTCAGATCTCTGCCAGGACTGGGTTTCACCCCCGGCTCGAAAACCACGACGACCTGCTAATCATCCAGAAAATAGACGACGCCCATGTTGGCGTCGACGCGAAGGCGCTGTCCATTCTTGATTTTTTTCGTTCCTTCGAACACATTGAGCACCACGGGAATACCGAATTCACGGCCCACCACGGCTGCATGTGCCAGGCTGCCACCCCGATCGATCACCGCGCCTTTGATGAGATTGAAAACCGGTGTCCAACTGGGCGCCGTATTGACAGCCACCAGGATATCGCCCTCTTGAACAAGGCGCAGATCCTTTTCATCCAAAATCACCCGTGCCGGCCCCTCGGTAATACCCGTTGATCCTACGACGCCGTACAGATCCGCCTTGAGTTCCGGCTTCACCTCCGGCATGGCGCCCATGAGCGCTTTAAAAAATATGGGATCGGCCAAGCTCGCCAGATGCGGGCCAATCTCTTCGGGAGAGGTGCCTTCCTTCAGCAAAAAGGGCGGATTCCCTTGCTCGCACCACCCGCCCCAATCCGCCCGGCGCTTATTGATGATCGGCCGCAAGTCGTAGTGTTGGGGCGCATAAAGTATCTTATGAATTTCATCTGGAAGCAGGAAGAATATGTCTTCTTTATTGTCAAAGGTACCTGCGGCCACATACCGTTTCCCGATGGCGATAAACGCCCTTCGGGTGATGGAAAAACAGTAGTCTTCGCAGTAATAGGAGTGTTCTTCGCCATAGGAACCGGCTTGCTGGGCCACCTTGAGCAATTGCACGAAATAGCCCTTCTGCTGGGCTGGAATTTTCGCCAGAACCTCCTGCTCGGCGGCTTCTCGTTCTTCTATGGCTTTTTGTCGCTGTTTTTCCAGATCAAATTCACTGGACCGTTTCAGGTACATTTTGATAATACCCAAAGGCGGAAAGGGCTCTTCAATCCATGACGGATCGATCATTTCGGCCCGGCGCTGGCTTCGCCATCCGTCCTCTTCAAGAAACCCGTAAAACTGATCGAGCCATTCTTTTCCCCTCTCGTTTTGTTCCAGCAAGGGGATGATGTCTTTGGCGGAATTTTCGGTCATAATTTCGGAGAGGCCCATATTTCTGGCGCTCTTGGAAAGCTGCCACAGTTTCCGGTCTACTTGGAAAATTTTGTTGTCAAAACCGGTTATCAACTTGAGAAAGGTGGGATGGGTGTCATCGATCTGCAGCAGCTGCTTGCAGATGTTCTCCAGGAGAACATAGGGAAACCATGTAATGTACATGCCGAGGACATGAAGATACCACATCTTGCGTGTCACCGTGAAGCAGTCCTCCACATGCTCCCATAATTCCCTGTTGGAAGCGTTGTCCACGTCAAACTGTTTCAACCGTTCATAATGGGGCATCAACTCTTTGGGCAGCATGTCCTTCCAATTCTTGTCATAGTCCTCGAGGTAGGGCCGAATGAAGCGCCTGAATTTCTCTTCCCTTTCCTTTGCCTCCTGGGGATCATCGACCCTGGAAAAACCGTAATAAACGCCCCCGTTTTTTAACCGGAAAAGGGTGGCTCGCGAAAAGGGCAGGCTGACCGTTTCCATGGCACCACTGCCGCCATGATAGCAAAATGCTCCCCAATACCAGGCGAAAAGGGGTGTCCACGGTGGGGTACAGTGGCCTTCGTCCAACAGCCAGATGGGTGTTGCCGTAAAATCCAATTCCGGGTCAAAATCCATATGCGTTGCCAGATCCTTCATCTTCATCCTCCTTTAACCGGTGCGACTCGAATGGGGCAGGTTTTACAAGTGCAACGGAGCGCTCGTTACTTTTTTCATTAAGAAAATTCCGGTCACTGATCAATTGAGTTAAAAGTTTCCATGGAAAATCTCGACGCGACCTTATCACCTCCCTTTCATCTCAAAAACGTGCTTTTTAAGCGTGCATACCCGCATTATCATACCCAAATTTAATGAAAACAAAGAATAGTGTCAAATAGAATTTTTCAAAATGCAAACAAGTACCCTGCATGAATCTCCGTAGCCGGTTCCCGGCTAAGGGGCCAGTTGGACGTTTGCTTATATGGTTATGATGGTTCGGCCATGGACTCCCACAACCATTTTCTGAGTTTTTTCGATATGGTCCTGAGATCATCAACCTGTTGGCTGCTGAGACAGGACGTGGCGATTGAGCTGGCTCGCTGCATGTCGGGCAGACTTCTTTTCACCAGTTCTATCCCTTCTTGTGTCACTGTGATAGTGATGGAGCGGCGATCCCCGTCCGTTGGTTCCCTTCTTACGAGATTTGCCTTTTCCAGAATGTCGATGGCCCGTGTGATGGCGTGTTTAGACCGGTAGACCCGTTTACTGATATTGGTCGGGGTCATGGAGCCTCCATTGGAAATGAGCAAATACAGAATATTCAACCGCGTCTGATCCTGGCCATGTTTTTTGAGATGTGACTCGAGAAACCGGTTTGCCGCCTCAGCCGCATACATGAGAAGTATCAAGCTGTCGAACTTCACGATTTGGGAAATCTGCCTGATTTCCTTAGCTAAATCTTTAATTGCCGTCTGTTCTTTGCTTTTGACGCCCATAAGCCTTCCTCTTTGTAAGATCTTTATTGAGACTTGCGGTCTCAAAGAATTCGAATGAAATAAGTATCAAATAGACGGCTGTTTAAGTCAACATGAAACATCCACCGTAGAACTATGCTCCATCGCAATGTCACTGGGTGTACCCTTCAACTGCTGCCATTTCGGTTTTTTGATGTGCCATGACCCTTTCAAATTCCCTCAATAGGGCCCGGGCGAACACGGTATCCTCCAGGTTGGCGTCGATTTCGATGAGTTCGAC
Source organism: Thermodesulfobacteriota bacterium (assembly GCA_028278625.1). The sequence continues at coordinate 11,148 of JANQDY010000215.1, read as the reverse complement.
CTGGTCGTTGGTGAGCAGGCGTCTTAGCTCATTGACGAATATCATGTCTTCTTCGGGTGCGTAGAGCACGCCTCCCGGAGGATCGAATCCGGACCACCCTTTTAACGGAATTAAAAACCTCACCGGACCTTTGGACTTGTTGAGTTTTTCCGCCACTGTTCTGGCTGTCAGCAGCAGTTCTTCTTCATTCAACCGGGTTCCCATGCGCAGCTCGTCCAGTTTGAGAATCCTTGGGCGGGACGCATATTTGGCGGCATTTTTCCGTGTCGGGCCACAGCCCGTTTGATTCATTCCGCAGGGCGTCATCACCAGAGGAATCCCTCTTTTTCCGGCCATCTCCAATCGATGGGGACCGCCCGGACGATTGCCTTCAAACAGTTGATCACTCACACCCATCAAGGCGAGATCGATGACCCCGTCGAAAAAACCCTGGCCCACCAGCCTCTCCATGGCCTGGTCGCCGATCCCTTGCGCATGAAAAATTTCCACATCATATCCCTTCTCAACCAAAGCCCTACGAAGATAGGCGGCGCATTTTTCTGACGCACCGTCCTCAGTCATGGCTACGAGCGGCTTGCCACCGCCTGCCAGTAGCTCCGATAGAGAAAGACCGGCTTGATCCACCATTCCGCAGATGGCCCCCGCGGCCCGGGTCAGAACGTTCTTTACCAGCTTGCCCAGCCCGGCAATATCCACGATGGTGTTCATCATCATGATATCCCCGGTACCGAACCATTTCCCCGCGTAGGCGGGCATGCCGGCTGCCGAAGAAACCATGAGTTTGGGAATACCGAAGGGCAGATCCCGCATGATGGCCGTGCCCACGGTGGCGGCGCCGGCCCCGCCCAGGGCCATGATCCCGTGCAGGCGTTCCCGGCTCAGAAGTTCTTTGCACCGGCCGATGGCCCCTTTGGTCATCAAGTCGGTGACAAGACCCCGATCGGTCATCGCCCGGATCTCCTCGGTGGTTTTGCCGGCCGTGCGGGCCACCTGGTCGCAGGTAATATCAGCAGCGGAACAGGAATGGCCCCTCGTACTGGTGTCGATGATCAGCACTCCATGCCCTCTGTCCAGGATTTCATCCTTGACATACAGGATCTGCTCCGCCTTGGTATCCAGTGTTCCCACGATGACAATGGTTTTCATGTACGGAATCCTCCTATATCTCCGTCTTGGGGTTGTTGGGCCGCGTCTCTTCCATGGGGACGACATTTGCGGCCATGAGATGATCACAGATGGCCCCAAAGGCGCTTTCGACGAATTGTTCGATTTCTTGGAGAACGGTGGCCACGTATTCGGGGTTGTTGTGGGCAAATTCGTACATCCCTTCGTCGTGGGGCACGGCACCCCTGTCAGCCCAGAAAAATCGCTTCTTTTCGGACAGAAATGCCTGGGGCAACATGATCTTGCTTCTCGCATGGGGGAAAGCGGTCATCAGATCCCTTGCCAGTTCTTCCAGCATGGGAATGACAAGATCCGTTTCATCCATCAGTTTCCGGGTCAACGGCCGGGACCGATGGGTGGCGATATCCAGGCCCCGCTCGGCCATCTCTTCGATCAAATGTCTCGACGGCATTCTGTCAAACAGGGGGGCTGGAAAGGGGATCCCATGGGATTTGAACCAGCCGGCCACCCCATCTCCCACAAATCCCGCGGAGAAGGCTCTGATGATATTGCTTTCCGGCTCGCCTTTGCGGTTGAGCATCCGGTTGAAGAACCGGGCCGCGGCGACGCTTCGCTTGACGTTAAAAATGCATACGAACGTGACTTGACGGGTCATTTGCCACCCACTTGCCTTATGGAAGCCCCGGAGCGTCCAAATCAGCTTGCCTTTCCCTTCCGGAGGGTCACGGGCCTACCGGGCCGTAACCCCGCCATCCACCGCCAATATCTGCCCGGTAATATAGCTGGAGGCCTCCGATGCCAGAAACAGTATCAGGCCCTCCAGTTCCACCGGCTTTCCCTTACGTGCCATGGGCACGAAAGAGTTCCGTTTTTTTTCGAGATCCTCGGTGTTTCCGGGTTTTCGGGTACGCTCCCGGCTCAAATCCGTCCCGCCGAACCAACCGGGTGCCACGGCGTTCACGCGGATATGGTTTTCGGCATATTCCAGGGCCGCCTGTTTGGTGAGACCCACAACACCGTGTTTGGCCGCCACATAGTTGGCCCTGGGCTTATGTTCCGGAGCGACGCCTCTTATCCCGGCAACCGACGCGATATTGATGATACTCCCCGACTGCTGTTCCACCATCACCCGCAACTCTTCCTGCATGCAGAAAAAGACGCCGGTCAGATCGATGCCGATCAATCGGTTCCAATCGGAGATGGAAATATCGTGAAACCGGCAGGGCGGGGTAACGATGCCGGCATTGTTGATGGCCACGTCCAATCTGCCGTAAGTGGAAACCCCGGCGGATACCATGGCGCTGACATCATCGGCCGAAGATACATCGCCCGCCACGGAAATCACGTCATACCCACGGTCTTTAAATCCCGCCACGGTGGTTTTGAGGGCAGAGGCATCGAAATCGGCGCATACCACCTTGGCCCCCGCGTGGGCCAAGGTGGCGGAAAACTGCTTCCCCAGTCCTTTTGCCGCTCCTGTTACCAAAGCGACCTTTCCCTTGAGATCTGAAATGGGGTTCATGATGGTTTTCCTTTTGTCGATTTTTCAGAGAATTCTGAAGCCAGAATAGAAGTTTGGTGTTTTTGTATTCTGAATTCTGGCTCCTGACTCCTGAATTCTTGGGTTGCGGGCGCAGCCCGCGTTAGTAAGATCTTCCTTTGAGTTCCCAGTGCTTTTTCAAGCCGTACTTGTCCGCAATGATCTTGTAGCAGTTGTATCCGCAGGATCCCCGGATACCCCCGCCCACATGGGTGGTGGCCGAACAGAGGAAGAGGTTGTCCACCGGCGTCTGGTACTGGCTCAACTCGGGAATCGGCCTGAACCGCCCCATCTGGCTCGGAATCATGGCCCCCACACTCACGGAGCTGTTGATGAAGTTGATATTTTTTCGGCTGGTTTCCATGCAGGTGTCAAAGTAACTGTCGATAATGTTATCTTCGGTCATGTTATCGGAGTAAATCTGGTACTGCTTCAGCAGTTCCTTGGGAAACTCTCTTCTCATCTCGGCCCATTGGGCTTCCGTGAAGTACTTCATCTCTCCGGTATACTGCTCGATCTGGACCAGATGCTTCCCTTCGGGCACACGGGTTTTATCCCAAATAGAGTCCGGACCCGCGAACCAGCACAACTTCTTGGGAATTCCGTACATGGAACATTCCAATTTTTGCCTGTCCGCTATATATTCCACGTCTTTGGGACCGATGAGGGTTCTGGGCATGGCATTGCAGTCCGGGTTAAAGGCCGCGGCCTTGAACTGGGTTGGCTCGTGCATGGCAAAGGTTCCCCAGAAAGCCGCACACATGCGGTCGTAACGGATATTCTTGATCTTTCGGACAAGTTTGTAGTCGAACTGGTCTTCTCCGATAAATCTCAGCAGCGTCTGATTGACGTCAACGTCGGAAACCACACACTGTTTGGCCGTGATTTCATCCCCGTGCACGGTCCGGATACCGGTGGCCTTTCCGTTCTCCACCAGAATCTTTTCGATTTCCGATTCCACGAAAAATTTGCCGCCCCTCGACACAAAGGCCCGTTGCATGGCATGGGCAACCGAGTGGGAACCACCCATGACCGTTGCCGGGGGGGTGATGTTCAAGCAGGTCATGATCGTATGGATCACGTTAAACAATCCCAGGGGGTCTTCGGGCCAGTTCCCGGTGCTGGTCTGAAGGCCCCGCAAGAAATAGCACTGCATTTCAGGGCTTTCGAAGAGCTCACGGGCCATCTCCGTGCCGCTCATGACCTCCCAGCGTGGATCCATGCCGGATTCGGGATCCTGAAGCAACTGCTCCAAAGGGTCCGGCACGCCGAAGGGCGTGGGTGGATTGAACATATAGTCGCGGTACGCCTTTTTCCATTTCTTCTCCACCCGTTCCAGAAGATCGAAGGCCGTGTCCGCGTCCCGTTGGGAAAACCTGGAAATCTCCTTCAGGGTTTTTTCCAGGTTTTTGCTGGAACGGGCCGTTTCACCGGTGTTATGGTCCACCACCTCGTAGACGGGATAGGTGACCAGGCAGGTTTCATCGTCAAAGATCATACCCTGGCCCGCTTCGGGGAATATCTGTTTGAGTCCGTATTCTCCCAGGTTGAAATCCTCGTAACAGGGCGTGGTATAGAATCGGACATTGGTTGCACAGGTGTTGGTGATGAACCCGGGCAACGGCACCTCATCCCCGCACAAGCCCCCTCCGATTTCCATGTTTCGTTCAAACACCGCGGTCTGTACACCGGCATCCTGGAGGTAAAGCGCCACCAGCAGCCCGTTTGCGCCGCCTCCGATTACCAATGCATCGTAGCTTTTGTCCGCCATCGTGATTCCTCCTTAGAATTATGCTGCCTGCTCTTGTAGTTCAGCCTGTTTTTTTTTACCCCTGCGGAACAAGAGGCCGAAACCCGAAAATAGAATCCAGGGGCGCAAACAGACCATCCAGAGTATATGTCGAAGGTCTTTCGCTTCAATGAAGATTCTCACCTGCCAGTTTACCGGCTCAAGCGTGTCCATGGTCATGAGCATACGGACCGGTTCCTTGCCATCTTCCGATGGTGTCAGGGTTTCCGGAACCATGTCCGTGGTTTCGATTTTGGCCACCTCCGCTGAAAGCAGCGTTCTCCCCAAGCCTGTTGATCGGATAAGCATAATGTCTCTCCCTGTGATTAAAAAAGTCCGGCAGCCTTGCCCGCCGCAAAGATTTCAGGTTCCTTCCACCATTTGTCGATCCCCAGATCTTCCGCAATGGTCTGCGTTGCGCAATAACCGGGCCCGTAAGTGATCATGCCGCCGGAATGGGTGCAAGCCCCGCACATGTACAATCCCTTGATGGGTGTGGAATGCTCCGAGAGCACCTCGTTGGGTCGGTAAAATCCCATCTGAAGGGGGGTATAGGCCCCCTGCTTGAAGCAGCCCTGTTTCATGTTCGGGAATTTGTTTTCAATATCCAGCGGCGTACTCAGATAGTCCCATATGATGGTATCGTCGTTAATATTGCTCGCATATCGGCTCAATCTGGCTTTGCACCGTTCCGCATGCTCCCTACGCATCTTGTACCACGCCTCAGCCCCGCCGTTTTCCAGTTTGTAGGGGGCTTCCTGGGTGATGAGACCCACGGCCCCGCCGTTCATCACCCGGATGGGGTCATGGACCGAGGGAAAGCAACAGGAAAAACCGGCATCAATGAGCTGTCCCTTTTTGATGGCATCAAAATGATCGATCAGGTCCTGGTCGCTGTCGTAGCCCAACACGTAGATCAGCGCATCGTCCAGCTCTGGATCCGACTCGGCGATTTTAAGCCTGGGTCTTTCTTTCAACGCCATGTGCACATTGAAGAAGCTCCAGTCGGTGTATTTCCAGTTTTCTATGCGTTTCAGCAGGTAGTCATCCAGGTGTTCAGGGCCCACCATATCCATGAGTGTCTGCTGGGGGTTCAGGGAGCTGGCCACAAACTTGCCGGCCGTAATGGTCGTGCCGTCCTTTAATGCCACCCCTTTCACCTCGCCGTTTTCGATGATCAGATTTTCCACGAGCATCCCGGAAAGAATTCTGCCGCCGTTTTCCACAAAGTTCTTGGCCATCACATGGGTCACGTGGTGCGATCCGCCCCGGCAGAGCCGCAGATGCCATCCCCGGTTGATAAACAGAGGGACAAGGAATCCCACCCCCTCCAGATCGTAGTCCAGGCCCCACATGGTGGCCAGATAGAGAAACAGCCCCCGCACCCGTTCGTTTTCGAACAGGTCGTCAACGATCTGTTTGGGTGTCAACCCGGTCATTTCGTCGTCTCGCCGGATAACGGGATTGGCATGGATCTTTGCCACCTGTTCCAGGGGGGGGAGGGGATTGACATAGCTGGCCGGCGCCAGAAATAGATCCACGGCTTCCTGGGACCACTGGGCAAACTCCCGGAATGTCTCCGCATCCTTTTCCGAAAATTTGCGGATCGATTCACAGGTCCGTTCAGGGTCTTTGTACACAGCCAGATGGGTGCCGTCCGAGAAGGGCATGAGCACCTGCAGATCCGGGTAGATCCATCTGAGATCGTATTGGGTATCCAGTTCCAGATCCGCCAGCGGCGGGGCATATTCCACCATCATATGGTAGATGGCATGGGTGTCGTGGAGAAACCCCGGAGACGTGACCTGCTCCGTGGCCAACCCCCCGCCGATCTCGTAGCGCTTGTCCAGCAAAAGAACTTTCAAACCGGCTTTTGCCAGGTAGGCAGCCACCGTCATTCCGTTGGGCCCCGCACCAATGATAATTCCGTCATAATCAGCCATGTTTTCCTCTCCTATTCTTTTACGCAACTCCCCGGGCAAAAGCGGATACGGCGGCAATTGCCGCGATTCTCCTTTTTTCCGTCCCCGTGCCCAACACCTTTTTCTCCAAATGTTTTTCTTCCGCCATGAATCGTTTCATGTCATCCATCAGGGTGGCTTCCCTTTCAATGAAATGTGTGCCCAATTCACCCTTTACAAAGCGCTGATTTTCCATAACTGCTTGATGGAACGGTATATTGTGCTTCACGCCGGTGATGACGAATTCGTAAAGGGCCCGACGCATTCTGATGACGACTTCATCCCGATCCCTTCCCCATACGATGAGCTTCGATATCATGGAGTCGTAATAGGGCGGTATGGTGTAATGGGCACAGACACAGCTATCCACTCGAATTCCGATTCCTCCAGGGGCCTGATACCCTCTAATTTTGCCCGGCGTCGGAACAAAGTCCTCCAATGGATCCTCCGCGTTGATGCGGCATTCCATGGCCCATCCATTCATGGAAACCGCTTCCTGCTTGATGCTTAAAGGCAACCCGGAAGCCACCCGTATCTGTTCTTTAACGATATCGATTCCGGTAACCATCTCCGTAACCGGGTGTTCCACCTGAACCCGCGCATTGACTTCGAGAAAGTAGAATTTTCCGTCTGAAAACAGGAATTCTACTGTTCCCGCCCCTTCATAGTTCACCCATCTGGCGGCGCTCGCGGCAATCTCTCCGATTTCTTTTCGCAATTCAGCGGTTATTGCCGGTGAGGGCGCTTCCTCTATCAACTTCTGATGCCTTCGCTGAATTGAGCATTCACGTTCGCCCAAATGGATGACATTCCCCTTTTTATCTCCCAATATCTGAATTTCAATATGGCGTGGGTTGGTCAAGTATTTCTCTATATAAACGTCGCCCAGCCCGAAAGTGGTAGCGGCAATGGCTTGTGAATATTCAAGGGCCTCTCGCAGTTGATCATCGTCCCCCACAATGCTCATTCCGATGCCGCCCCCGCCACCGGAAGGCTTGATGATCACCGGATATCCGATTTCGTTGGCCACGCTTCTTGCTTGGCCGAAATCGGCCACACTTTCATCCGTTCCCGGGACCACCGGGACACCCGCTTTCTCCAGTTCATGTCTCGCGGCTATTTTATCCCCCAAAAGCGCGATGACTTTGCTGGATGGGCCGATGAATCTTATTCCTTTCTCTTCACAGGCGGCGGCAAACCGAGAATTCTCCGCAAGAAAGCCGTATCCGGGGTGAATCGCATCGGCGCCGCTTTTGTCGGCAACTTCAAGAATCTTTTGAATGTCGAGGTAGCTGGCCTTTGCCGGCGGCGGACCGATCAAATAGGCCTCATCCGCATATTGGGTAAATAACGCATCCTGATCCGCCTCCGAATAGACTGAAACGGAAGGAATTCCAAGTTCCCTGCAGGTTCGCATGATCCGGATCGCTATTTCTCCGCGATTTGCTATGAGTATCTTTTTGACCATTTTACGCCACCACCATCAAAATGCTCTCGGTATCGACGGTATCACCTTCACTGACCATGATTTCTTTTACCTCCCCGCCATGGGGCGAAAGAAAAGACCGCTTCATTTTCATTGATTCGATCACGAGGAGCAAATCCCCTTCCGCTATCTTGTCCCCCACCGTTACTTCCACGGAAAGTACCATTCCCGGCATCCCCGAGGCCAGGGCGCCGGTGGGCAACGGTTTGGATCCATTTGCTTTCTCAGGCCCTTCCTTCTCTATTCCCACGCGGGTATTGCCATCCCCCCGCATCACGGGTGAAATCTTGACATTGAACACTTCGCCATCCACATCCACACTGTATTCCACCGGAAATTCCGATGGTGGACCGTTAGGCGCCGGTTGCTTCAATTCAGGCGGTTTGACCGACTTCCCGGGTCCGCCCGGTTTAACCGCTTTCCCGGGGATCAGAATCTTCAGCAGCAGTTCGTCATCGGAAAGTTCCGGGCCATTCTCCGCACGCAATTCCTCAATGGATTTATCGTATCCGTCGGACTTCCAATCAAGAAATTCCTCTCTTCTGGGCAGACACATTATTTTGTCCAAGAGATTCTGGTCCATGGGAGCGATCAGTTCACCGTAATACCCCAGAGAGTACTTGATGACCTCATCCGTAATCTGGCCATACCGCTTTCCGGAAATGACGTTTTCCATGGCCTGGACACCTACGATCTGAGAGAAGGGTGTTCCCATCACCGGATATCCAAGCTCCTTGCGGACCCGGACGATTTCCTCCAGAATTTCATCCAACCGGTCTTCCATTTTTACTTCCCTCAACTGACGCATAAAATTCGTCATCATTCCGCCGGGCACCTGGTGTTCAAAATGAAAAAGATCGTATTCCGCCGGTACACCCATGGGGAGCCCTTCATTTTCAGCGATCTTTCTGAAGTGCGCTGATACGGCCGCCAGTGCATCCTCATCCAGATCCGAAGTGAAGCCAAGACGACGGACGTTTCTCAAAACGGTTTCCGCCGCGGGCAGAGAGGTTCCATTGGCGATAGGCGAGACCGCGGTGTGAACCGTTGTGACCCCCCGCTTAACAGCCTCCAGATAACAGAGCGGCGCAAGTCCCGAATTGCAGTGGGCGTGGAATTCAATGGGTATTCCGTCACAGTTCTTCTGAATCGCCGAAATCAGTCCACGGGTAGCCTCGGGCGTCAGGAGCCCCCCCCCATCCTCGATCATAATGGCATCCACATCATCTTTGGTTTCCGCGATAAGTGCCGCTTTTCGGCCCCAATATTCATCGGTGTGAACCGGACTCAGGCTATAGCCGACGGTTGTGATAACGCTGGCGCCTTCGGCTTTGGCGATGCGGGCGAAATAGACGAATCGATCCATATTATCCTGCCAATCACACACCCAGAAGGATTTGATGCCATTGGCAATAGACCGCTTTATCCAAAGAGAGATGATATCCCGCGGCGTACTGAGGTCAAAGGTTGAAAGACTGCCTGTCTGATAGGATCCCCGCAGCGGTGTGTTCTTGAGCAAACCTGAAAGGACCCTGATCCTTTCCCACGGATCTTCATCAAGATTCCGAACAAGGACGGTAAACGCCTGAGACCCCACAGTGGCAATGGCTTTGTATCCAATCCGGTCCATGGTCTCCGCAATGGGGGTGATCATATCCGTCCGCATCATGTAGCCCCAAAGGCTCTGTTGAGCGTCCCGCAAAGTCTGATCCACAAAATTGATTTTGTCCATTTCTGTTATGGGTCCCCTTTCTCTCTATTCCCGCCGCCCGATTTCCACTTGCCCCGATCTTTATTTGATGCCTTTCCATCCACTTGATGGAGAAGCGCACCATGGACGGATCAATCATTTTGTGAACTGATCCGTGACGTTGCATATGGATATAATGTAAATGAGATATATTGTCAAGAGAAATAATACAACATGCAACTAAAATGTCCGAGCCTTCGATGACATGACCCGGGCTTGAGAGTAGCGACGCAGGTCATTGCCGGTTTGGGTCCGACGGCTTCAACTTGAATTGATGCCCATGGAGGCCCGTAGCGGTACTTTAGTCAGTTGCGGACATGATGCGGACGGGAAGAAATGATTCCGTTATCATGTGAATAAGTCCGGGGCGGGTGTTCAGCGCTTTTGGGATCGAGGCCTGTTTTAGTCACCCCGTTTCAATCACAGGTCTGCCGTTGCCGTATCTCGCAGTCCATTGATTCGCAACCGCTGCCATCGGCCGGCACATGGCCACTCTTTTTGAGCGGGCATTCCGTGTTTTCACATTGGCAGAGACCTGGGTCACGGGACTTCTTCACATATCGTCTCAGCAAATAGGCCACGGCCATCAGTATCGCAAGTCCAACCAGCATTATTTCCCACACAACCATTCTCCAGAGAAGTTATTGCCGTAATACCGTTTGAATCCGTTTTACCCGGCTTTCCCGGAACCACCCATGCCTTTCATTGTTTCCTGATCCCCCAAAGCGTGTCAAGCATGTTTCCGATATCGCCGAAAAATCGGTTTCAATGAAAAAGAGAAGATGATTACGAATCGGTAATGTTCAGGAAAGGATGGTGCAAGAATGGCTTTTTAAAGTGTTCGCAACTTCCACTTGAAAGAACCACAAACGGTTCACCACTTTTTTTAACAAACAGCAGAAGGAGTGAATCATGAGCATTCAAACGAGAGAGCAGGCACGGGGATTTTCCGGGCAGGATTATCGGACTCCTGTAAATGATCAGGGCAGCGGTGCCCCCGCGTCCCAGTTCACCAGCATTCAAACCATCAACGAATCGGTTCAAAGGGCATCACACTGGGTGCGGCCCCTGGAACAGGAAATCAGCCGCGTCATCATCGGCCAGAAGTTACTCATCGACCGCCTGTTGGTAGGCCTTCTTTCAAACGGTCACATATTGCTGGAAGGTGTTCCGGGTTTGGCAAAGACGCTTACCTTAAACACCCTGGCTTCGGCCATCCGGACGGGATTTCGAAGAATCCAGTTCACGCCGGATATGCTGCCCGCCGATATCATCGGAACGGAAATTTACAATCCAAAGGACGTCTCCTTTATCGTAAAGCACGGTCCGGTCTTTTCCAACCTCATCCTGGCAGATGAAATCAACCGGGCCCCGGCAAAGGTGCAGAGTGCACTGCTCCAGGCCATGCAGGAACGCCAGGTCACCATTGGCGAGAAGACCTACGACCTTCCCGACCCCTTTCTGGTGCTGGCCACCCAGAACCCCATTGAACAGGAG
>JANQDY010000235.1 GCA_028278625.1 Thermodesulfobacteriota bacterium | reverse complement strand
AAATTCCTGCACCGGTCCTGGCGGGAATTGTCCGGCGGGGAAGCGCAGCGGGTGGCCCTGGCGGCCCGCCTGGTATTGAAACCCCGGGTGCTGCTGTTGGATGAACCGACGGCCAGCGTGGACCGGAAAAGCTCGGAGCTCATTCTAAAGGCCGTTCTGGAGGCCAGGGAAAGCTGGGGCACCACATTGATCATCACCAGCCATCAACTGCCGTGGCTCAGGCAGGTGGCCGACCGTATCCTCTCCATGGATTACGGAAAACTCACCCGTTTGGATTAGGCTCGGTTCTTTGGGATTCAATGCGGGACCCGTGCGATAGGTTGGAACAATGGCCGTTTCATGAGATATCCTTGATATTTGCCGGAAATTACCGTAAATAGAGACTTTTTCTGTTCAAAAGTAAGCCCGGAAAGAAGGATTTGGGAAAAGAAATAATGAAATATTGCCGTTTGTTCGTCCTTTTGGGGCTAATGATCATATCCGCATGTCATGGAAACGGCAACGGAGCAACGGTCCAGGTAACAGCCGATTTTGAATCGGGAAGCATTGGTGAGGTCGTCATCATCAACGAAAGGGAATTGGAACTGTCCCTGGCCAACGACAACCGTAATCCCGAGCTTCCGAAACGGTGGCGCAACTGGTGGTATGTGCGGGTGGACAATCTTCCGGTCACGCAGCCGGTTCTCATTCGGTTGAAAAACCGGGGCTGGCCCTATTATTATCTGCCGGTCTACTCCTATGACCAAAAAACATGGCACCGTTTCAGGGAAGACGAGGTATGGCAGGAAACGGAAGACGAGATGACCATGGAAAGACGGTTCGATTTCCCCACCGTCTGGATCGCGCGGTTTTATCCCTATACCTTCTCAAAACTGGAAGCCTATATTGAGAGTGTGTCGCATACTCCCCATATTCAGCTCGCAACAGTGGGTGCGAGCCAGCATGGGTATCCGATCCGATTGTTGACCTTAACCGATTTTCACGTACCAAATATGAATAAAAAGCGCATCTGGATGCACGCCCGCACCCACCCCGCTGAAACGGGCCCCTCGTTCTTGATTGAGGGCCTCGTCGATTTCCTCTTGGGCGGTTCAAGTGAAGCCGAAGAGATCCTCTCCAAATTCATTTTCCATATCGTCCCCATGCAGAATGTGGACGGCGTTATTGTGGGGAATTATCGCACAACTCCCGAAAGCCAAAACCTTGAAGTTATGTGGTTCAGTGACCCTGAGGATCCGTTGCTTCTTACGGATGACGCTCCCAGGGAGGTCCGCGTGCTCCACAACGCAATCCTGGAACTTCTGAGGGAGGGTCCTCCCATCATCATTGCACTGAACCTGCATGCGTCCAACAGCGAACCGGATTGCAGACCCTTCTTCTTTCCCCATTTCGGGCCGGAGTATTTGGGGTACAAGGAAGCGGAGGCCTCTTTGTGGAACAGACAGCTCCGGTTTATCGGGTGCTTGGCCAACCATTACGGTGCCGATATGCTGGAACCGCTGCCGGATGAGGGCGGTTCTTCATTTGCAACAAAATCCTATCCCGAAAGCTGGTGGTGGAAGAATTTTAAGGATGATGTGATGGCCATCACCCTTGAAACCACTTACGGACGGGCAGGGTATGCGCCGAGGTGGATCGATCCGGATGATCTGCGGAGACTCGGCCGGGATGTGGCCCTTGCCATCCGCGACTACGCGGACCCGGCCGTTTCAGCGGCGGATTTGATCCTGGGGCCGGAAGCAGGGATCATCAGATCCGATCTTGAATTTCCTGAACTCTATCCGCCGGATGCGCCGGACGAGTTGAAGGAATAGCGTTTTAGCGGGGGGCTACGCCCGCAACCAAACACCGTTTCATTTGACGGACGGCGGAAAACCGCAAATCATGCTTTGAGGAAATCGGGATCCGCGAATTCGGGATCCGGGTAGGCATAAAAGCCCTTGCCGGTCTTAACGCCCAACTCCCCCCGGTCCACCATGGCTTTTAAGGCGTCGGGCGGGCGGTCCCGCTCATCGCCGGATTCCCGGTAGTAGCTCATTTCCACATGGTAGGTCACGTCCAGGCCGTTCACATCCATCTGACCAAAAGGGCCCACCGCTTGTTTGTATGCCACCATCCATGCCCTATCGATATCCCGAAAGTCCACAACCTCTTCGGCCCACATGGAGAGAATCTCCCTTTTGACGGCGCGCCATACCCGGTTAAAGCAAAACCCGAAGCTCTCCTTGTTGACGGTAAGCGGTATGCAGGAGATGGCCTTGATCCACTCCTTTGCGGCCGCCATGACGGCCGGATCGGTACGGCTGCCCCCCATGATGTCCACCAGGTTAATGCCCGTCACCGGCGTGTAGAAATGGAGGTTGATGCACTTTTCAGCCCGGGCCGTGGCATCTTCAATCTTGGAGATGGGAATGGTGGAGCTGTTGCTGGCAAGAATCGCTTTTGGGGGAGAAAGGAGATCCAGCTTTTTAAAGACCTTTCTTTTGAGATCCAGATCCTCGGGTACCGCTTCGATGACCAGGTCCGCATCCTTTAAGGCATCGGCCAATACGCTTTTGGTCCGCACCTTCCCGATAGCCCGGTTCCACTTCTCAAGAGGAACCACCGGGCCGGTTCCCCGTGCGGCGATGATGGCGTCAAACCGCCCGGCGGAACGTTCAAAGGCCCCTCGGGCACTGTCATAGACCTGTACATTGAAATCAAAACAGGCGGTTTGAACCGCAATCTGAGCGCCCAAAACGCCGGCGCCGATGATGGTAACATTCTTGATATGGGATGATCGTGAGTTTTCCATAATTCTACTCCCAGCGTGTTGAAACAAACCGCCCCGTTACGGCCGCATTGATCAGGTCCTTTAGCGCCCCGAAGATCCACCCCTGCCCCTGGCCCCCGAAAAGCTTGATCCCTTTAAAGCTGTTGGTGGCGATGTTGAGATCTTTTCCCCAATCCCGAATGGGCAGGAGGCCGAAACAGGTGGAGTGATAAATTTTCCCGCCGGCCTTTTCAATGATCCGGGCCTCGCCAAAGTGGTGGGCCATGTAATAGGTGGGGGTGTCCGTCTGGACCCAGAGGTAAACATTGTCATTCACCTTCTTCCCTTCGAGGCGCCGGGCCACCTCCCGGACCTCATGGTATGTGAGGTGGGGGCAACCCACGTGAACAATGTCCACCTTGTCGCCATCGGCTGAGCAGAGGGTTTGATACATTTCCTTTACATCTTGGAGGGTGAGACGCACGCCCTCCACATCTTTCGGAACGTTGCCGCCGAAAGCGGCTTCCAGGGTGCGTGACTCAGGGCCCAAGCCCACCAGGTGCAGGATGGGATCGTTCATTCCGGGAGAGGCACAAGCGGTGAGCAGCTTGGCCGCCTCGTTTGAAAGGGGTTGCGGCAGATTGAGGACCGCCGGTATCCGGTTGTCGCTCTTCATGGCCATGGCGGCCCCCAGGGCCGCCCAGTCCGCGGGATCGACCAAGCCGTCCCTCACCGGGTCGGACAGCTCGAAAACCATCTCCGCCCGCCGGTTTTCATCCAACATGGTGCCGTATTTCGGGTGTACGCCCGTAATGGCCGCGTAGATCAGGGTCACGGTATTTTCCCGGTTGGCCCGGGCCCCCATGACGCTATTAATGTAGGCGGCATAGCTGGACTCCACCGACACCACGTATTCCCCTTTCTTGGGGATGACCGTATTAAAGTGGGGGGTGCAGGACTGGCTCATGACCCAACCCATCTTCTTACACGCCTCATACCCCTTTGAGACGGCGTTATAAATGGCTTCGGGCATTTTGTACCGGCGATGATTCCAGGGATAGCCTTCCGCCTCATATTTGTCCAACTGCAGCAGCAGGGGATCCGTTGAACAGATACAACCGTGATCATCGGCAACCTTTGCCCCCATCCGGATAAACTGCTCAAAAAGCGGACTGTGCCCCAGTTCATACTTGGCGTAGTCGGGCGTGGACCGGGGCATAAGGAGGCAGGACCCGAAATGGACATTGGACAATGTCGCCATTTCTTCGGCGTTTACCGCAATGCCGAATTCCACCAGCTTTTCCATGGCAATCTGTTTTGCCTCTCCCTGTCGGCCATCCAGCATATCCTGTTCATTGGGTTTCAGCTTCATCAATTGACCTCCTGGTCGGGTACTCTTTCTAGGGTCTTTTCACCCGGATCATTCATTGCGGGTAATGGTGACGGTCGCCCCCTGGCCCACTTCCCTGGCCGCGATCTCCACCCAATCACCGGTTCGGATCTCCTTTACGGGATCCCCGTCCAGGGAGTCCACGGCGGGGATCTCCGCGGCAATGGCGCCTCCCAGGTCAATGGGATGGACCTCTCGGCAGATGATGGCACAGGGACCCACCCGTGATTCCTTGACTTTGAAGAAGAGCCCGATAGATCCCGTGGTGGAGCCGTAAACCGTTGGATACACCACGATCTTGTCCTTCACGTTTTGGCCGGTCAGTTCGTGTCCGAAGATGCTGATGATGCCGGTCTCATTGGGAATGGCAAAGGGCGCCCAACTCAAGGGTTGCGCGCTGACCAGGGCTTCTCCCGAAGCGATCCCTTTGGATCGGGTAATGCCGTGCAGTACTCTTGTTGGCTTTTTTTCCATGTTTTCCTCCGGTAAGATCATATTGCGTCTAATTTCCGATGGGGGCCAGGACGTCCATGGCATTGGGCAGGTAGAGGGCGATATCCGGAAAAAAGGTCAAAATGACGATCACCAGGATCTGGACCAGCAAAAAGGGGAGTACGCCTTTAAATATGGTTGCCATGGAGACACCTTCTGAGACCCCGTGGATGACGAATACGTTGATCCCCACGGGCGGCGTGATCTGGCCCATCTCCATCATGATCACCATGATCACCCCGAACCAGATGGGGTCGAAACCGAGCGCCATGATGGTGGGAAAAAGGATGGGGAGGGTCAGCATGATCATGGGGATAATATTCATGACCATCCCCAGAAAAAGATAGAGCACCAGGATCAGGACAAAGAGCACATAACGGGAAACATCCAGGCGCTCCAGGAAACCCGCCAGTTCCATGGGGATCTGGGTGAGGGTGACGAAATTCCCGAGGATGGTCACGCCGATCAGGATGGTCAGGATCATGGTGGACATTTCGATGCCGCCGATCAAAGCCTCCAGAAGACCCTTAAAAGAGAATTCCTTTGACAGAAACGCGATAAGAAGCGCACCCACGGCACCCACCCCGCCCGCCTCGGTGGGGGTCACCAGACCGGAATAGATCCCGCCGATGACCACGCAAAAGAGCAGAAACACCTGCCACACATCCTTTAAAGAGGCGATCTTCTGGGCCATGGTGGATGCGGCCGCCGCCGGGCCCAGCCTGGGATTTTTCCGGCAGCGGATATAGATGGTCACGGCAAAGAGGATCATGAGAAGAATCCCCGGGATCATCCCGGCCATGAAGAGCTGCCCCACGGACTGCTCGGTGATGATCCCATAGGCGATGAATCCGATGCTGGGGGGGATCAATATGCCCAAAGTCCCGCCGGCCGCCACGGACCCGGTGGCCAGTGAGTCGTCGTATTGATATTTCTTCATTTCCGGCAGCGACACGGAACTCATGGTGGCGGCGGTGGCCATGCTGTCCCCGCAGATGGCGGCAAAGCCGCCGCAACCCAGAACGGTGCCCACGGCAAGACCCCCCGGCATTTGACCGAACCAAGCGTGGGATGCCCGGTAGAGGGATCGGCTGATGCCCGCCTTTAAGCACAACAGCCCCATGAGGATAAAAAACGGCACCACACAGAGATAATATTCACTCACGGAGTCATAAACGGCGATCCCCAGGGCCCCCATGGAAATCTTGAACCCGGTCAGATACCACAGTCCCAGAATGCCCAGAAGGCCCATGGAAAATGCAATGGGAAATCCCAGCAGCATCATGACCAGCATGAGCCCCAAAAAGAGAAGGCCGGCGGTCATGCTGCCCAGCTTGACGCCGCCCATCTTCATGAGTGCCGGAAAAGCGAGAACCGAAATGGAGACGATCAGGATGATCCCCAGCCAGAGCCACGGCCGGTTCTGATGCTTGAAAATGCGGCCCAGGCCCCTCATCAAATCTTCCAGAAGCACCAGGGTGATCAATCCGCAGCCAAAGGCGGCAATACCGTAAAAGGGGTACAGTGGAATCAGCGTAACGCCTGCCGCGGAATCGCTGTAAAAGGCGTCCAAAGCCCGAACCGTCAACTGCCAACTGATCAGGGAAAAGAGAAATGTCCCCAGAATGGCGAAAACAGCCTCAAGAAAAGATTTTGTTTCTTTGGAAAACCGGCTGGTGACGATATCGATGGCCACATGGCGCCGCTTGATCATGGTCTGGGCCAGGCTCAGGAAAGTCACCACTACCAGCAAGAAGGTTTCATATTCCAAAATGCCGGCCATGGGGCGATTGAACACCAGGCGCAGAACCAGGTCCACAATGATCACCGCCGCCATGCAAAGGGAGAGGACGGCGCTCAAATACCCCAAATACCGACTGATGGGATGAATGATCCGCGCCATGGCGGATGCCATGACCTCGAGAAAATTGTCGCCATCAATGGCCGTAGACATGCCTTCTCACCCCGTCTCTAAAGCCGCCTCGCCGCAAACCGTTCCTTTTCCCAATGGACCAAATTGTCCGCGATCATGGCCCGCTCCGATTCGGGCCTCGGCACCAGTTGAATGGCATCCGAGGGGCAGGTCAATGTACACACCCCGCAACCGATGCACCGTTTTTCCAAAACACGATAGCCGTCGTCCTCCGGGACAATTGCATCCACCGGACACCGCTCATCACGGCACACGCCGCAGGCCGCGCAGGCGCCCGCGTCGATCTTTGCCACAAACCGGCTGTGGGCCAGCATGTAGGGGGCCTGATGTTCCTTTAGGCCCCGCATGATGCCACAGCAGCAGGAACAACAGTTGCAGATAAAGCTCGTCCCGTCCGCCACATTATATGAGCTGTGGACCAGGCCTTCCCCTTCGGTTTCCCGAAGAATTTCAAGGGCCCGCTCCTTGGTGATCACATCCCCGTCCAGCTTGAAGTAATCCCAGGCCCCTTCTTCCTTACTGACCTGCAGACAGTTATGGGTGCTGTGTTTGCAGGGGTTACCCAACAGGGCCTGTTCCCTTCGACAGATACAGTACTGGACCCGGAAGGATTTGCTCTTCTCCACGATGCGGCGGGCATCTTCGTAGGCGTGAATTTTAAGCGCCGCCTTCACCGACACATTGACCGGGATCACCCGGGCAAGATGGGGTTTATGCCCTCCCACGCTGCCCACCAGCACGGGCATGTATTCTTCAAAGAGTTCCGCCAGTTCCCGGTCCAGGCGATCCCGTTGGAACTCGTAGATCCCCACCACAAAGGGGATCATTTTGTACACCTGCCGGCCCGCGATCTTAAATGATCCGATCTGACCGTTTGCGGCCATTTGATCCAGCACCTGTCGCATCTCCTCAACGGGCCTGCCAAGACGCTCCGCCACCGCTTCGGCGGTCTCGGGAATGGGCATCATGTTGAGGGTCATCTGCGCTTCTTCCGGCGTGAAGATCTTTTTCAGGATCTTCAGTTCAACCCCGCTTTGGGTCGGTGGGTATCCCTGGGGCAGTTCATCCAACCGTCTGGCCAAAGCAACATAGATGTGGTCATTCATGAAAGAGCCTCGTCGTTATTGATATTCTTTTCCCCACCAGGGAGCGGGCTTGGTGGGACTTTCTTTGGCCTCTTTCGCCAGTGCCTGGACCTTCTTTAAGACGGCTTCCCCGTCCACTCCTTTGGCGCTGACACTTTTGACCCAACCCTGATAAACGGGTATGACTTTTTCTTTCCACTGGGCTTTTTCTTCCGGTGTGGGGTGATAGACGAAATCGCCCCGTTTCTTAAGGGCCCTTTCAATGCGATCTCCGTATCTGGCAAAGACGTGACCCACCAGAGGGCCGATGGAAGGCGCCAGTTCTTCAAAGACTTTCTGAACATCGGGCGGCAGCGATTTCCACTTGTCCAGGTTCATGACGATGGGGTTCTGCCCGGCGGTAAAATTGAGCACCGTGTGGCTGTCGGTCACTTCCGTAAGGCGAAAGGCTTTGAGCGCCACCCACGGGAAGACGCAGCCGTTCACGGCCCCGCGTTGTAGGCTCATGTAAAGGTCCTCAATTTTGGTCAAACGGGGAACGGCCCCCCATAATTTCAAGCATTTCACCCCGGTAGCCGATCCGGGCCAGACTTTTTTCCCGGCCAGGTCCTGGTATGTTTTTACCTGCATGCCCTTCATGTCCAGATTGCACAGCTCGGTGGTATGAAATCCCAGGACCTTAAGCCCGCCGTATTCCTTCCGAATTTCCGGAATCGTCTGAAACGCCCGGTAATAGAGATCCGCCACCTGAACCGCGTTATCGGTCATAAAGGGAAGAATGATCACCGTGGAAACGGGGAACTGGCTTTCAACGGTCCAGAGGGCCATGGGCATGGCCATGTCCGCCAGACCGGTTTTCACCGCATCATAGGTCTGGGCCGCTTTGGCCAGGGTTCCGCCGGGGAACCATTTGATTTTCACCTTCCCGCTGGTCCGCTCTTCAATGACTTTGGCATAGGGCTCATAGGCTTCCTTGAACATCACATGCTGGGGCGGGTACCAACTGGCCACCTTGATTTCAATGACATCCTCGGCAACGGTCTGGCCCGGAATCATCATACCAAAAACAACCCCCAACACCCCCAGAAGAAATAGCATTTTTTTGATGGCCATTAGACGATCTCCTTTCCTGTTTTTTTATCCCGGTGTTATGCAGTTACTCCCAGTCTTTCCTTTGC
>JANQDY010000197.1 GCA_028278625.1 Thermodesulfobacteriota bacterium | reverse complement strand
GTACTGCCGATTCGTATCCCACCGCTCCGTCTGAGGCGCGATGATATCCCGTCACTCGTCCAGTATTTCGTAGAACGCAAGGCCCAGGAAATGAATCTTCTGCATATACCGGAGATTGACACCCACACACTTGAGCGGCTCAAGGTATATGACTGGCCCGGCAACGTTCGCGAACTCCAGAATATTGTAGAAAGGGCGCTCATCCTTTCCCGAGGGGGGCACTTGATAATCCCCGAATTGAACATCGCCGCCAAGGTTCTGGAAGATCAAAGCCCGATTCAATCAGCGGAAAACGTAATGACATTGAACCAGGCCACGGCAAATCATATTCGCCTGGTGCTGGAATATGCTGGCGGCAAAGTCGCAGGGAAAGGCGGTGCCGCGGAACTCCTCAACATTAACGAAAGCACACTGCGTTTTCGAATGAAGAAATTGGGGATCAATCGAGGAAAAAGCAAGTAATAAAGCACTTCTATCAGTATTTCTTCACCCATGAACAAAGAGAGAATGCCTAAGGGGCCTTGCCCACAAGCTCAAACCGGTGGTCTTTATCGGTCAGAAAGGGATCACCGAGACGTTAAACCGATCAATCGACGATGCCCTCAAGGCCCACGAACTGATCAAACTGACATTCATTGATTTTAAAGACAAAGCGGTTAAATCAGGGCTCACGGGAATCATTGAAAGAGGAAGACGGCGTTTTGATTGCGCTTACAAAATCATGCCGCATTTAATAGAAATTCCACTTTCACGGCTTCATATGGAAAGATGATGCGCCCGCTCTTGGTGCGATCAAGAATTCCGGCTTTCAACAGTGCGGTAACGTCACCGTGAACGGCCTTGACATCGCGCCCAACGCGCCGTGCCGTTTCGCGGATAGAAACGGGACCCGCTCCGCAGAGAACCTTGAGTATTGACCAGCGTTTTGCCGTTAACACTCTCCAGAGCAATTCAGGTGTCGAAAAGCTGATCCGGGCCGCCTCTTGAGCTTTGCCCGTGGTCCAAGCACGCGAAAAATCCGCCATCGAGTCGTCGGGTTTTCTTACCTCAAGAATTACGGTCTTCATTTCTCCACCTCTCGATATCCTTCTGGAAATCAGCGATCAACTGTTCCGGTGATGTGAATAGATAGGCGCTTTCCGCTTCCCCGAAATGTCGATGATCGCCCTTGCCGGCTTCATTATCATAGCGCAAAACACATTCACCATTCACCACATACGCCAGTCTGTATTTAAACTTGTGTAGGGACCCGTCAAGTGATTCTGGAAGACGCCACAATACCAACTCAGCAAATGCCGATTCCGAGTAGATGATGCGGGTGCAAATGAGTTCAACGGCCTCCATGTTGGACATAATAACAACATCAAAAAATGTTGTCAATTGTAAGGGTTGCTCTCGATCAAGGCCTCTTTTTATGATTAAGACTTGCCCCAACTCTTTACAAGAGGAAATTGAGGACCTACGGCAAGCAAGTAAAATAGTTGAATCGGCCGATGAATTCATCCATGTCCGCTCTCCTTGATAAAACGATGACGCCTTGTTATGCTGGGTGTCGATGGCGAATCACGTTTCTGGCGGGATAGGAAATACATTATCCGTTGCCGGGATTTGAATGGTATCAAAAAGGATGATTCGTGGCGGTAAACAAAGAACAGACGAATGATACCGGCCAGATGGCGTTGGACCCGGCAGTGGCTCGGAGAATGAAGGAATCGCGGCGGTATTACCTCAATGTGATCCAGATGCCCCGTCTCAGGCTCCTGGGCTTCCTTCTCCTCCTCTTCTTGGCCTTTCTGCACAATCAAATCCTTCTAAAGTCCTTTTCCTGGCCCCTTTTCATGCTGCTTTCGGCAATTCTTCTGGGATATACCTTCCTCTCATGGGTGCTACTGGCACTCTTTTTCCGCCGGGTCAAACGGTTCGACCTGGGTGTTTTCTTCCTCTCCGTGGATATCTTCGCTTTTACGACGGCCATCTATTTTACGGGCGGCAACAAGAGCTGGCTCTTTTTCCTTTTAATCGTGCGCGTTGCCGACCAGACCAACACCCATTTTCTGAGGGTCCTCTTTTTCGCGCACCTCTCGATTCTGAGCTATTTCCTGATGCTGCTCTATTTGATCTTTGTGGAACATATCTCCGTTGTGTGGCCCGTGGAACTTGCAAAGATGCTCATGCTCTATATTGTCAATCTCTACATCTGTCTCACCGCCAAGACGGCGGAAAGCCTGCGGAACCAGACCTCCGCGGCGGTTTCCATGGCCAAAAAAGAGCTCCTCAGGCGAAAAAAAACCGAACAGGGGCTTAAGGAGAGCGAACAGCGCCTCAAGACCCTCTACAATTCCGTTCAGGCGGGGGTCTTTGTGATCGAAGCCGAAACCCACCGCATCGTGGATGTGAATCCCGTGGCAGCCCATCTGGTCGGTCTTCCCAGAGAGAAGATTATCGGATCCGTTTGTCATGCCTTTGTGTGCCCGGCAAGCAAAGGGGCCTGCCCCATAAGCGATCTTGGACAAGAACTGGACAATTCCGAGGGGATGTTGATCAACCACCAAAAGGACCCCATTCCCATCGTCAAGACCGTATCTACCATTATGTTGGACGGCCGACGTCATCTCATGGAAACCTTTTTCGACATTTCACAGCAAAAGCGGACTGAAACGGAACTTCAGAGGGCCAAGGAGGCTTCCGAAGTGGCAAACAAGGCCAAAAGCGAATTTCTGGCCAACATGAGCCATGAGATCCGCACCCCCATGAACGCTGTGATCGGCTTTACCGAGATGATGTTGGAGACCTCCCTGGATGAAATGCAGAAGGACTATCTAAAGACCATTAGGACAAGCGGAGAGGCCCTGATCTCCCTGATCAACGATATCCTTGATTTTTCCAAGATTGAAGCGGGAGATCTCGATTTTGAAGAGATCGACTTCGATCCGGAGCTTCTGGCTTACGACGTCTGTGATGTGATCCGGCCGAGAATCGGGACAAAGCCCATCGAGATCCTCTGCCACATCGGCGATAACGTGCCCCACATTATCAAGGGAGACCCCACGCGGTTCCGGCAGGTTTTGAGCAATCTCATGGGAAACGCTCCCAAGTTCACCGAGTCCGGAGAAATCGAACTCTCCCTGGATGTTGAAGCGGAGGATGAGGATCGTATCAAGCTTCACGTCAAGGTGAGGGATACCGGCATCGGCATTCCAAGGGACAAATTGGACAGCATCTTTGAGCCCTTCAGGCAGGCCGACGGTTCAATTACCCGGAAATACGGAGGAACCGGTCTTGGGCTATCCATTTCCAGAAAGATATCCGCTCTCATGGAAGGAGACGTTTGGGTTGAAAGTGAAGAAGGGAAAGGAAGCATTTTTCATTTCACGGGATGGATGGGAAAATCGGAAACCAAAGAAACCAAACCATACGCTCCCGTATCCCTGGCCGGAAAAAAAGCGTTGATTGTGGACGACAACCGGACCAACCTTGACATACTGACCCAACATCTTGAACTGGCGGGCATGGGCGTGGAGGCGCTAAACACCGGCAAAGAGGTTTTGCCGGTCCTTCTAAGATCCCTTGGTGAAAATGAGCACTTCCACGTCTGTATCACGGATATCCAGATGCCTTCCATGAGCGGTTATGAGATAGCAAAAGAGATTCGAACCTTCAGCGCTTCGAGCAGGGAAACCCAGAATTCAATCCGCGGCATCCCTCTCATCGCCCTGTCATCCTTGATGGACCGTGATGCCAAAAAATGTAAGGATGTGGGATTTGACGGGTTCCTGGGCAAGCCCATACGAAGACAAAGGCTCTACCACATGTTGGAGCGGATTATCGGCGGAAAGGCGGACCCTGGGAAAAAAGCCCCTATTGAAAAAACCGAGATCATTACCCAGTATTCAGTTCGGGAGGAGATGAAACGATCCGTTCGAATCCTTTTAGCGGAAGACAATCCGGTCAACCAGAAACTGGCGAAAATCATGCTGACAAAAGCCGGATATCAGGTCACGGTCGCCGATAACGGCAAAGAGGCGGTTGATAAACTGATGGCCGGGCCAGATACGATCGACCTGATCTTCATGGACGTCCAGATGCCGGAGATGGATGGTCTTGAAGCGACACGGAGGATCAGAGCGCTTGGTTTCTCCTTACTCCCCATCGTGGCCATGACCGCCCATGCCATGAAGGGGGACAGGGATTTGTGCATTGACGCGGGCATGAATGATTATGTCCCGAAACCGATCAGGCGCGAGTTGGTTTATGAAATGATCGAGAAATGGGTATTCAACAAACGCTTATGGTGACAAACATCAATGCCATCTGTTGTAAAGAGGCTTGAAGGTCTCACCCCGCCGCTTCACGTTCCAGTCGGATCAGTTCTTCCTTAAGGGAAATACCGTGTCCGAATCCGGTTAAACTCCCGTCTGCTCCCACCACCCTGTGGCAGGGGATGATCAGAGGAATCGGGTTTTTGCCGTTAGCGGATCCCACGGCCCTTGCGGCTTTATGGTTGCCCAGGGTTCGGGCAATGTCGCCATAGGTTGTGAGCCGGCCGTAGGGAATCCGGCATAATGCTTCCCAGACCTTCTTCTGGAAATCCGTCCCCCGTGGGTTGATGGCCACGTCAAATTGTTTCCGTTTCCCTTCAAGGTATTCCAATATCTGGGCTTTTGTGGCGGCGAAGAACTGCCGGTTCAATTCCCACTCAGGAAGAACCGAAAACCGTCTGGTTCCTTCTCCGGTATTCAAATGCAGATGCGCCAGTCCTGTTTCATCACCGGCCAAGATGATTTCGCAAAGCCGTGCATTGAATTTTGAATAATACATGAGAACTATTCCCTCCTTCTGTTCCAAAGACACAGGGCCGCATATGCCCTGTAGGGGCGCCATTTTTCGGCCATGTCCAGTATCTCTCTTTTTGAGGGCCGCCTCCCCTTTTGTGAAAGGGCCTTAATGATACCCAGATCCGTGGCCGGAAAACCGTCTACCATTCCCAACCCCCTCATGGCCACATAGTTGACCGTCCACTCCCCAACCCCTTTGATGGAAGAAAACGCTTTTTGAAATGCGGCAAAGGGCTGGTTGGCCGAAAGAGAAAAACGCTTGTCACGAATTGCCCGGGCAATATTCATGATGGTGGACTGCCGGGCATTGGTAATGCCAAGTCCGCCCAGATCAGCTCTCAGGATTTCCTCGGGAGCCGGGAAAAAATAATCGAGCCCCGCAGGAAACCCATCCCCGCATTTAAGGTCTGTTTTAGCGGCGATCCTTGCGGCCAGGGTGCCGGCGGCCTGAACCGTAATCTGCTGGCCCAAAACCGCTCTCACACAAAACTCAAATGGATCAAACGCAATGGGCAAACGGGGGACATGGCCCTCCCTCATTCCTGAGGAGAGGAAGTGATCTGCTTTGAATTGTCGGTTGATATGGGCAAAATTGGTATTCAGATCAAACATCCGGCGCACTTTATTATATATTTCCATGTAGCATTTGATGTCATCGCAATGGATCTTGAGCGCCAGT
Source organism: Thermodesulfobacteriota bacterium (assembly GCA_028278625.1). Next base: position 5,279 of record JANQDY010000197.1, on the reverse strand, counting down.
GCCGATTGATCCGGATTGTCTTTTACGGTGAAATATCCCTTTGCCCTGGCTGTTCTAAAGGTTCTGGCATACCAATTTTCACCAACGACCTCCACGCCTCTGACGGCCCGACGTCTCAGGAAGGAGATTATCTGTGAATAGTCAAAGGGTTTTTGATAAAAAAGAAGCAGAGTGCTCTTCTCTCCTACGGAATAAATCGATCCCTTTTCTTTCTTTATGTTGGAGGGAACGGTGCCGAAAATCTCTTTAAACACATGGTTGAATTGCCGGAGTGAACCGAAACCGGATGCAAAAGCGATGTCGGTTATGGGCCTGTCCGAAAACAAAAGCATCTTTTTGGCAAACAGGGATCTGTGGTATTTGGCAATCCTGACAGGAGAAATGCCCAGATTATCAATGAACAGTTTACGCAAATGCCTGTCCGAGACCTTCAAATCACCGGCAAGTTCCTTGATGGAATGGTAGTTCAAATAGCCGTCATAAATCATCCCAAGGGCTCTGTTTACGATAATCGCACCGGAGATATTGCCGTTATAGTAATCGACGTGAATATCCGGACGGCACCGGAGACAAGGTCTGAAATGCCTCTCCAACGCTTCAAAGATCTCATTGAAATAGATAACATTTTCTTCTTTGGCCACGGGGGAGGGGCAGGACGGCCTGCAGAAGACACCGGTGGTCTTTACCCCGAAAAAGAACTTCCCGTCAAAATTTCTGTCCTTTGTTATTCTGGCGTATCTGAACGCTTTGGTCATTTCAGCGGTTTCTTTTGTAACGGTGGCGCGAGCCTCACTGACGGTGGAAATATTCAACACTTTGGCCCTTCTGGAAGTCTCCTTCTCCGGTCTCAGGGCACCCACCTCAACCGGAGCGGCGTTGGCCTGTTTTCTATCATGGTAAAAAGATCTTGGCTGGCGGTTTTCGGATACCGCATTAAGAAATCTGTATTTTTGTGAAAAGCGTTCACCGATCAAATAGGTGTCCGCATGCGAGACTTGATAATGGTCAAAGCCATCCACCCCAGGCGATCAACGCTGCCGAAACGCCGAAGATGATCGGACATAACCTGAAAGGCAAGAACGCCACTTTGAATCCGGTGAACAAGGAGACAACAGCAAGCACAATCAAAGTGCCGATCGCCACCATGTAAACGGCCTTGGAGACAACAGCGCCCGGCTGGATGGACGCTGCGACGGCAACAAACACGGCCGTTGAAATGAGAGCCACCCCTTCCACAATCCATTCCATGGTGATGATGCGTTTGTTGTCGGCTGTAATGTCACCGAATCCCTCAACCACTCCCTTTGTGGCGAATAAATGCGCAACCCCCCAAAGCCCTGTCAGTGCGGACCCTATGTAAAGGACAACTTGGTTCATGTCCGAAATCACCAGGTCATATGCAGATGGATTTGCACTGAATGCCCTCAGGGCGCATCGACCGGGTCTCAAATCCTCTAATATGTCTATTCCTGAATGCCCTCCAGCTTCCACCGGGCCGAGCCGGGAGCTTTTGAGAAGGCCCATCGCTCCTGAAATTTTATGGGCTCGGAAGCACTTCCTTCAAGGACCTGACCGGTGGCCTCATCCACCGTATAGTCCAAAAGATTGGCGCGAAATTGAATAATCACAAAGGGTTCCCCGTCCATTTCACCCATATCCACAATGTCCACCTTGCGAACCGCAATGTTTTCAAGGCGGTTTTCCTGGCCCTTGGCGCGCAGCTCCGCAAAATGCTGCTCATATTCACTCAGCAGTTGATCCCCCAGATGCTGTTTCATGACGGAGATATCCCTTCTGGTCCAGGCCGCCTGGACCTTGAAGAAGACGTCCTGTACGAATTCCTTGAAAGCTTCGGGATCAAAACCCGGATCGTATTGCCTGACCGTCTCCAATTCACTCATGACTCCGTCCCCAGACGCCATATCCGGAATGTCCCGCGATGTCATGTCCGGTGGCCGGTAGTTGGGTGGGGAAGGTGCCTGGTATTCACGGCCCGATGCGTATTCATTCCCAGGCGAACCATAGGACGTCCGCCTTTGGCGATTCTTTCCGGAGAATTTTTTGTAAAGGAAATAGATGAGCCAGCCGATAATCAGTATCTCCAGAAAACCGATGCCGGTTCCCGCAAATCCGCCGCCGCCCATCCCCATGCCGTGACTCACACCCCCAAAGAGCATGCTTCCCAAAAATCCGCCCAAAAGACCGCCGCCCAACCCTCTCATGAAACTGGATCCTCTTCTCTGGGTGTTCATCGTGTTGTATTTGTTCATGGGAGTCGTTCTGAGAGGCGTTTTACTGAAGGAGCGACTGCCACTGAAAGACTTCCCTCCTGTTCTGGCTTTGGCATCCGCGTATTCCACCCAGGCGCCGAACATAAACGCAAAGCTCAGAAAGAGTATTATTGTCGAAACGAACACTGCTCCTTTTGACGGCATTCCTTTTCTTCCGTATCCCATTTCACCTCCTTTATGGCTCATTATGATATCTTCTGCCGATCCATCGTCCAACGGCGTTTTGGTGTTCAAGCATATTCCATCAATTCGATTTCCACCGCGTCAGGGGCATTTACAAAGAAGACGCGAAGTTGATCACTCATCTCGAAAGGTCCCCTTGAGATGTCGGCGCCCCGCTCTTTCAACTCTTTCAACGCCGCATCCAGGTTATCGACTTTGAGACCGATCTGATAAAGCCCCCAACCGGGTTCACCCGGGTTCACGGCCACATCCACCCCTTCTCTTTTGGGTGAAAACACAAACCGCTCTCCAGCCATTTCCATAGCGACCAGAGGCATCCCCTTTGCATCCCCTCGGGATATTTCCTTGGCATCAAACATTTTCTTGTAATAGGCGATACTTGCCTCCAAATCGCTGCAGCGAAGATGCATATGATCGATCGAATAGTCCAATTGAGACCTCCTGTTCATTATGATGAATGTGAAACCGCACAAAACTATTCCGGAATCATTAATGAATCCAAAGCGGCTTGTCAATGGGAATCAAAAACCGACCTTCTCGACACCATCAAGCGCCTGATTCTGGGAAAAGAGGGAAAAGATCTGGTTCAGGAAGCAATCGATCTCTTTGACCAGTGGAAACCGATCCGGTTGGAAGTGCAACAGCTGACAATTGGGGGGAACCGCCATGAGGCCATAGAGATCACGCGATCAAAGGGCGCCCGTCACGTTCTGGGCCTTGAAAGAAAAATGGGGGAACTTGCCGCCTATGCCAACAACAAGGCCGACGGTTTTATTGAAAAAGCGAGATATATGCAGCGCCGGGTCCTAAGAGATACGGTGATCTTTATCTGTGCGGCAAGTCTTGTCTCTCTCATGATTGCCTTTTTTGTGACCAGAAGCATTCTCGCCAGTTTATCAGCCCTAAAGGACACCATGAACGACGTGACCAGATCGGGGGACCTCGTTAAATCGGAATTGGGGGGAAATAATGAAATAACGGACATGGCCGCGCACTTCAACCAGTTGCTGGACAGACTGAAGGAGCAGTTCTGGGTGAAAGACGGCCAGAACGCACTGCGGGAAGAGATAACGGGAGATCTGTCTTTCGAAGAAGTGGTTCAAAAAGCCACACACTTTCTGTCACGGTATGTGAACGCATGCACCGGTGCGCTCTATCTTTATGATGAAAAGAGTTCATCCTATGAATTGAAGGCATCCTATGCATTTCTGGAAGGAAAACACTATAAAAATCGCTTTTCACCGGGCCAGGGGGTGGTTGGACAGGTGGCCGTTGAAAGGATGCCGATTCACTTGACGGGGATCACGGAAAAAGATGCGTTTACAAAAACCGGAACCGTCGATGCTCCGCCAAAGAGCCTATACGCCATGCCCCTGGTGTATCAAAAAGACTCTACGGTGTCTTCGAGGTGGCCACCTTCCAAGAGATCACGCCCATTGAAATCGAATTTTTAAAGGCCATCGCCCCAATATTTTCCAACGCAATTCACACCGCCATGCAAAGCAAGCAAATCCGGAGCCTTCTCCGGTCGGAGCAGGAGAAAAGCGAAGCACTGTCAGCCCAGGCGGAGGAATTGCACTCCCAGTCCGAAGAATTGAGACAAACGTCCGATGAACTGCAGGAGCAGAATGTGGAATTGACGATTCAGCGTCGGCAGGTTGAAGAAGCCAATCGTCTGAAAGGCGAGTTTCTATCCAGCATGAGCCATGAATTGAGGACCCCCTTAAACTCGGTCATGGCCTTGTCACGGGTGCTGATGACGCAGGCCGGGGAGAAGCTCTCCCAGGAAGAGATGAGCTATATTGCTGTTATTTCGCGCAATGGCGAGAAGCTTTTGTTGCTCATTAACGAGATTCTGGATCTCTCAAAAAAAGAATTACGGAGAAATAATGAGAAAAATACTCGTTATCGACGATAAACAGGACAATCTCATCACCATCTCCGCCGTACTGAGAAATTTCATTCCCGACTGCCGGGTCATTACGGCACTATCGGGTCCCCAGGGGATCGAAGCCGCCAAATCCCAGCTACCGGATACGATTCTCCTTGATATTAGAATGCCGCAGATGGACGGCTACGAGGTCTGCAGACGGCTGAAGGGGGACAAGAAAACCGCCAGCATACCGGTGATTTTGGTTTCGGCGATTCTCACGGGATCGCGGGACCTGGTCAAAGGTCTGGACATTGGCGCGGATGCTTTTCTTGCAAAACCCATCGAAGAGCACATCCTCGTGGCACACGTGAGAACCGCCCTTCGAATGAAAGCGGCGGAAGATTCACTCCGTCGGCAGCAGGATTTTCTGAAGGAAATGGTCCGGGAACGAACCGGCGATCTGGTGGAAGCGAACCGTCAGCTGAAACGTGAAATGGATGAGCGTAAAAAGGTAGTGGAAACCCTCAAGAAGAGTGAAGAGCGATACCGGACCCTCTTTCGAGAGATGATCAACGGATTTGCCCTGCACGAAATGATTTTCGACGCCCAGGGCCGGCCGGCGGACTACCGCTTTCTGGCCGTCAATGACGCTTTCGAAAAAAGGAGGCTGGAGGATCAGCTCAGGCAGGCGCAGAAAATGGAATCCATCGGATGCCCGGAAATTTCGTTCTGCTGGCGGTCAGCGACGATGGCTGCGGCATGGAAAAGGAGTTGATGGATGAAATTTTCGAACCCTTCTTTACCACAAAGGGCGCGGAAAAAGGGACTGGGCTCGGCCTGTCAACGGTCTACGGCATCGTCAAACAGAACGGCGGTTTCATCAATGTCTACAGCGAGCCCGGGGAAGGAACCATCTTCCGCATCTACCTGCC
>JANQDY010000196.1 GCA_028278625.1 Thermodesulfobacteriota bacterium | reverse complement strand
GTACTGCCGATTCGTATCCCACCGCTCCGTCTGAGGCGCGATGATATCCCGTCACTCGTCCAGTATTTCGTAGAACGCAAGGCCCAGGAAATGAATCTTTTGCATATACCGGAGATTGACACCCACACACTTGAGCGGCTCAAAGTATATGACTGGCCCGGCAACGTCCGCGAACTCCAGAATATTGTAGAAAGGGCGCTTATCCTTTCCCGAGGGGGGCACTTGATAATCCCCGAATTGAACATCGCCTCAAAGGTCCTGGAAGATCAGGACCCGATTCAATCAGCGGAAAACGTAATGACATTGAACCAGGCCACGGCAAATCATATTCGCCTGGTGCTGGAATATACTGGCGGCAAAGTCGCAGGGAAAGGCGGTGCCGCGGAACTCCTCAACATTAACGAAAGCACATTGCGTTTTCGAATGAAGAAATTGGGGATCAATCGAGGAAAAAGTAAACAATAAAGCACTTCTATCAGTGTTCGTTCACCTTCACAACTCGTCGCTCAAAAGAAAATCGATCAGATTGATCCGTCGAATGCCTTCCATATCATTACCGTAAATAGTGTCCATGGAGATTACGTACTTCGGGTAATTATCCTTCACCTGTTTCAAAACGGAGAATTCCCGCTCAACGGTCTCCTGGGAATGCAGCAAATAGGCAACTTGGAGATAAATTTTCCGTGATTCCCTTTCCGCGATAAAATCGATCTCCCTGTTCCCCAACTTACCGATGGTGACCCGGTATCCCCGCCTTTTCAGTTCCAGAAAGACGAATGTCATCGAAGAAGGTTTTCCGAGTGGGTAAATCTTCTCGAATTCGCCTGTAGGTGTCGTCAAACATCTCCAGAAATCGGTTGCGAACGCGTTTTTATACAAACGCTTGGCAGCAGCATCTTCACAGCCCTGTTTTTCGTCGCCGTCCTGATGTGTTATAAACTCTGGGGGCGATGAGATAACTTTTTCTGGCCTGGGGCAACAAGAACGGGTGTGATGGCCGAGTGAGAATAGGTTGTGGTTCCGTTTTTGTGTTTCTTACTGTTACAATTTTTGCAATGGATTTTGTTGGAAGAAAAAGAATGGGTGCCATCCAGTGCGCACAACAAATTGTTGCCGTAGGAGCGAAATGCATTCAGGTTGCCTGATTCCCTTATTCCATCAAAGATATGATGTTATATGGGGTACACTTCGGAGGGAGGAACTTCATCCATAAGATTTCGAATGCGGTTATCGGAAGGGATTTCATCCATGCCAAAGAGGGTCAGAGCATTGCTTAAGCCTTTGTTTTTCTGCATACTCGTTTGATATGCCAGGAAAAAATGTATTCATAAAAACAATTAGTTGAATCGCCTGATTGGATTTTCTACAAAACAGTCTGCTGCAAAAAAAATGCATGAGGCCAAATTTAGGATTCCTGGTCAACCATAAACTCAAGGGATTCTCAGGCATTGGGGAGTATCGGGGCATTCCCATTCTAAAAGGCTTCCGGATAAAGTCGCCTTAATCACGGCATTTGCCGTCAGACCACTTCTGTGGTATTTTTCGCAAGACCAGCTGGCTCGTTTTATGACCGGAGTATCTTGCTGGGACACATTGATCGGCAAACATGTCAAAATGAAATTGATGACCAGAGCGTCTGCTGAGAAAAATGGGATACAACGTACGAACCCGCATGAACATTTTGGCGGAGATGACTTCGATGATCCGGCGATAACACGACGGAACTTTTCACGGCTGGCCCGGATCGCTCTCCTGTTCCTTTTCGCGTGGCTGGTAGGGGCCTACCTTCTTCTCCCGCTTGCCTGGCGCTTTATCGCTCACCATCATCCCGCAATAGAGGATATGCCGCGCATCACGCTGACCAAGCACGGTATCCGCGGCGATCCGATAAATGTTGCCATGGTCGGTACATATGAAGAGATTGTGGCGGCGATGCTTAAATCCGAGTGGCTACCGGCCGATCCGATTACGTTGCGAAATTCATTACGCATTGGCGCCGGGACCCTCCTTTCCTGGCCCTACGAAACCGCTCCGGTCAGAGACCTTTTTGTCTGGGGAGAGAACGCAAATATTCCTGAAAAGATGATAACTGCAAACACAATCCTTTTGACCATCACCATTTCCTTCTTTTCAGTGTTTGTTTCTTTTGATCCGCTGTAGTTATAAATATCTGAAATGCCATTAGATGTCAGAAATATGGGGTATTGCTTTAAATATTGGGGCTGGGGGCGGCATTGAGGAGCTTTTCATCTAGGTCCGTATATCCCATTGCGGGGTTTGCGAATAAAAGCATCGAGTTGGCGACTGCAAACCTGATTCCGATGAAACAGTGCATCTTCTTCAATTATTGGGATTAATGGAAATCTGAATAATAATTCTTGGCTGTAGTGATATCAATTGGTTACGAAGCGGTGGGCATGAGGGTGGAGGTTGCGTAAAGCATCAAACCCTGACATCGATATTAACACCTGTTCCGACTGCCTGACGCATTTCCGTGATATGTTGCGGGCTACCTGAAATGCTTTTCAACATGGGCATTTGCATTTCGGTTATGGCGTGGATTTTCCTTACGATCGCCCATAGGGCCGTGGCGGTTGAAGCCGAGGATGCAAGGATCGGATAGAGAGAAGCATCATAGAGCGGAGCAAACAGCCTAAGGCCTCTCTTTTACCCGGAAACGCCTTACTCGGGCTTTTTCTTAAACAACATGACGTAGGCTTTACCTATGATTATCAAAGCCGTAAGAGAAAGAAAGACCGCTGAAATAGGTTTTGTTACAAGAATGCTCCACGATCCGTTGGACATCATGAGAGATTGGCGCAATCCTTCTTCTGCGATGGGCCCCAAAATCAGCCCCATGACAATGGGAGCAAGAGGGAAATTGAATTTGTTGAAAAAATATCCCAAGACACCAAAAACCAACGCTATCCCAACGTCAAAAAGTGAAGAATTGAGCGTATAGGCCCCGAGGAAAGAGATCACCAGTATGGCAGGGACCAATATCGCTTCCCTGATCTTCAGGACAGCCGCAAAAACGGTCGCTCCGAAGTGTCCAAATAGTAATACGAGGAAATAGGTGACCATCATGGTTGCAAAAATGGTGTTGACCAAACCGGTTGATGTTACAAATAGCATGGGTCCAGGAATAAGACCATGTACCAAAAAAGCGCCGAGCATAATCGCCGTAATTGGGTCGCCCGGAATGCCCAAAGCCATTACCGGGATCAGGGCGCCGCCGGTAACGGAGTTGTTGGATGATTCAGAAGCGATCACGCCTTCTATATAACCGGTGCCGAACTTGTCAGGGGTTTTGGACGCTCGCTTGGCCTCAGCATATGAAACAAACGTGGAGATGGATGACCCGGTCCCGGGTATTGCACCAACCGCAGTGCCGATCAGCGATGATTTCAACAATGTTGCCTTGAATCTTCCCACCTCCTTGAACATTTCCCACAAGCCGGTCTTCTTGTGCATGGTCTCCAATTGGGCGGCCCCTTTCCCGGTCTCTGTAAGACTCAACGCCTGCGATATGGCGAAGAGACCGACAAGGACGGGGAGCAGGGGTAGCCCCCGTGACAGATCCAGCATACCGAAAGTAAACCGCTCAACGGTACCCATCTTGTCCTGGCCGATTGTAGAGAGAACAAGGCCGAAAGTTCCCATGAGCAATCCTTTCAAAAAGGAGCCTCGGCTGCTTGAAGAAATAACCATGATGATTCCGAAGATCGCTATGGCAAAATACTCCGTGTAACTAAACCTAAGCGCAACCTTTGCAATCAAAGGAGCACAGAACGTAAGTATGGCAACACTGATTGCCCCTCCAATAAAAGAGGCGACGACCGCAGCACTCAGAGCCCTGCGCGCCTCTCCTTTTCGCGCCATGGGATATCCATCGAAAATTGTGCATATGGCGGCGGGTGTGCCGGGTGTATTGATCAAGATAGCGCTGACCGCGCCACCATAAAAAGCCCCACAATAGACCGCGACCAACATGCTGATGCCAAAGGCTGGTTCCATTGTGAAAGTTAAAGGCAGAAGCACGGTAATTCCCACCATGGCACCAACGCCGGGCAATACGCCGACAACAATGCCCAAAGGGACGCTGAGCAATAGAAGAAGAATCAGTTTGATATTTAAGACCGCGGCCCATCCGGATATTAGAGCTTCAAACATTCTTTCACCCTCTTTCTAAAAAAGATCCCCTGTGGGGAGGTAAACGCCCAGAAGTTCCTGAAACAAGTAATATGTCGCAAATGTCAGGGCCGGTGGAATGGTTACAAGCTGCCAAACAGTGCGTAACCCCAGAAGATAAAAAGCCAAAATTAAAAAGGGTATGGTGGAAATCAAATATCCGACGAAAAATGTCAGAACCATATACAATATAAAGGCCGCTAAGATGATAAAGGGAATGCGTTGGAAAAGATGAAGAAACCTGGCATTGTCTTTGGGTAATTTTAGTAGATCTCGCACGGATGACAATATGAGAAAAAGTGATTCAATGATTAAAGCGCCTAAGAAAAGGCGGGGAAAGAAAGCGGGTCCGATATCTCCTTGGACGCTTTCAAATTGAACACCGGAGAAATGATAAGTGATCATATAATATACTATTGAGAAGATCAGCAGGCAAAAGCCCATCAACAAATTGCTCTGAACCTTAACTTTGACGCCGTCCTTGTCAGCCATTTATCATTCCTCTAGTGCTTGAGTGCCATTCACAATAATATGTAGCCTATTCCGAATGCCGGGATGAGATTTATTTTTTTGTTCTAACTCCCTCAAAATACTTGAGATCATTTCCTATCTTTTCAGAAAATGCCTTGGCGTCAAGATATTCGATTGGGAGTTTTATCTTTGACATGGACGCTTCAAATTCCGGACTCTTGACCGCCTCTGCAAAGGCCTTTTCGAGCTTATCCAGAACTTCGGGACTAAGGCCTTTTGGTGCAAAAATACCACACCAATTCTGGGGATAGGTTCTCGTACTGTTTTCCTGAACGGTTGGGATTTCCGGGTCCATTTTCATTCGTTTGTTTGCAAATAAACCGAGAATGTTCAATTTCCCCGCTTCCTTAAAACTGAGCACACCACCATATATGGCCAATGCGATATCCACGTGTCCGCCGACGGCAGCCGCAACTCCCGGTGCCAGTCCTTTAAATGGGAGCGCTTTCATTTTGATGCCGGCGTCGGATTCCAGCTCTTTCATCATCATGTATGGTAAGGAACCCTGACCCGGATGAGCGAATGATACCTGGCCCGGATGCTTCTTGGCGTAAGCGATGAGCTCACTAATATTCTTATAAGGCTTGTCAGTGCTGGCGACGATCACGATGGGAAAGTACGTGAACTGGCAAATGGGTTCAAAATCATCAGTTTTGTAAGATACATTTTTGTTAAAAATAGTTTGGGAAACAGCCGGCCCCGTGGGAAGCGAGCCGAGTTCATACCCATCTTTACGGGCTCTCGCCACCTTTGCCGCACCGATGGTTCCCTTACCTCCCGTCACATTTGAAACTTTAACGGGCTTCCCTAAGATTCCGGAAACAGTATCAGCGAGGACCCTTGTGGAGATATCCCCACCCGACCCGGCGGGAAATGGATAAATCAATCGTATCGGCTTCTTGGGATAGTCTTCCGCACCTACGAGTGTTGCCGCTCCAAACAGAATAAGACTACAAAATACCAGAGACACAACCAAAAGATGTTTGACGGAAAATAATTTGCACATTTTCTACCTCCTTTTTTGCCCTATTTGTTGATGTTTGTGCCAAAAGAGAACTTTGGTTTCAAAAGCCCTTAAACCTAAAAGCGTTTATCTTAATTAGTGGAAGCTGAAAATTTCTAAGCTACATATAACCCAACATTCTCAGACGTTCCATGGTTGCTTCCTTATCTTGCCTCCGACCGGCCCTTTCCACCGTGTTTTCCAAATCCTGTTCCCAGGCCGGGATATCCGAACTTTTTTGGGTTGTGGTTTTTGCCCCAAGGGACCGATAGCCCTTTTCGTATAGGCTACAGTATGGAATGCCGAAATGCAGGGTTGCATCCCAGATGTCCCGTTCCGTAAAGTTAAGTATGGGACGATAACGCGTATGCACGGGGGTCAGGTCGGCCTCGCTCACGTCTTCAAACCAATCGTCTTTTTCTCTTGCCGGCTGTTCATCCCACCTCAGCCCCTGGAAAACGGCTTTCACATTCTGTTCTTCCAAGTAAGTATTGAAAACAACGGTCTTCATGAGATGGTTTCCCACATAAGACTCGGCCTCAAAGGGAAATTTTTCAAGGTCAAATCCGATTCTTTTAATCTCGGCTTGGTTTCGATCGCTAAGCTGGGAAACAACCACATCGGCGTTCAGCGTATGATTTGCGGCTTTCAGGACATCTTCGTTCCGTCCCCAGTCCAATTCCAGATTCCATTCCTTGGCGTACTTTTTAAGAAGATCGTCAATCTCTTCAAATGCGTCGCCTTCATCGATGGTAAAGGCCTTTGGCATCTGCAACCCGTTTTCTTCGCAAAACAGACGGCAAATATAGAGTGCCAGCGTGCTGTCTTTTCCCCCCGACCAAATCAAACGCATGTCCTTTGGATCAAAGCGATCGAAGGCCATTTTGTAGCACTCTTTGCTTCTTTCAACCTTTTCTTCAAGTTCTGAGATTCTTTCCGGTTTAAGATTCAACATATTCGTCTCCTTATTTTATGGTTAAATAATCATTTATTACGGTTGATAAAACCGGTTAATCTGGCTTTGAAATCTTCCGCATGGGGGGAAGAATCCACAATATTGTTCGATTCCGATGGATCTGCTTCGAGGTCGTAAAACTCCCAACCGTTGCTATCCTCTCGATAGATAATCTTCTGGTTTTCTTCCCGATAATAGTATGCCGGTTTATCGGTGGGCTGCATTCTGTGCTGCAGTTTACAGATACATTCACCAAAACATCCTTTGGATATGTATTTGTCAACGGGCAATAGGGTTTGACCTTTGTATGTGGGCGGACTCTTCACGCCAAACAGATCGAGAATCGTTGGCGGAATGTCAACGCCGCTAACGAGATTGTCGCAAGTTTGACCTTGGTCAAGGCGGGAATCGTAAATCATGAGCGGCACATGAATCAGTTCCGAGTACATTTTGCCGTCATGGGAGAGACTCCCGTGTTCACCGAACTCATCGCCGTGATCCGAGGTGATGATGACGACGGTATCGTCAAGAACGCTGCTTTTCTCGAGGATTCCGAAAAGTTCCGCTACATATTCATCCACCTCGACAACGTGGGCAAGATACAGCTTTTTGAGTAATTCAACCTTTTTTGGATCCGTTGCGTCCCTTGGGAGGATGATTTCCTTGAACAACGCCATGTATTCAGCGGTGCTGAAGCTCAAGGAAGGGTCTATTTTCTTAAGATAATCATTTTCCGGAGTGTACGGTTCATGGACATCCATGTAATGAAGCCACAGGAAGAACGGGTCATGGGATTCGCCGGAAACATAGCCCGAAAGCCAATTTTGAACCTTTTTATTGAGAATATCTCCCTTTATGTAGGGATTGGCTTCGTCCACCTTGTCGGCCATTGAATCGTAAAAATGGTCCCATCCCCGATTCCAGCCGAAATATCCACTCATATAAGGGTTGGAATGAAAAGCGGCCGTATAAATTCTGGCGTTTTTCAACGGCTCGGAGACAAGGGTCGCATTGGGTGGCAGTTTTGGCGACCTGTCGTATTCGAGAAAATAGGAAGATGTTAGAATTCCCGGAAAGGATGCCTGTGTATAGGGGCCCACGGCCTGGGACCTGTTAAACCGAATGCATTTATCCTGAATGGAATCAATGAAGGGGGTTAATCCGGTCCCGCCATAACACCCTAAGACATCAACTCTGAGGGTATCAATCGTGAAAAGTATGACATTTTTCATTTCGCACCTGCTGTCTTCATGAGGGTTTTAGGGTAAAGATGAGAGCCTTTGCTTTCATGCCTTACCCTTAACGCCGTTAATAGCCTAAATGCTTGAGACGGTCCGCCACCAGTTGCGCCTCTTCCGGCTGCCCGCCCTCGTCTTCTTCCGCCTGGAATTCCCATTTGAATTTGTTCGGATCCATTGATCTCGCGTTAAGCCCCCCAAAATCGGGCCCATAACGGTATGCTCTGAAAACCATATTGGTCCAGCCCAGGTAATTGGGCTGGTAATCGAAAAACAGGGGGTTGATAAATTCCCAGACAATTTCCTTGTCGCGTGTTATTTCAAAAAGTCTCCCTTTAGTGGCTTCACAAATCAGGGTGTTGCCGTTCGGGAGCCTTTGGGCGCTTGAACAGATGGGTGAATAGAAAGAGGTTATGGTTTTGGCTTTGTATTCCCATTCAATCTCATTCGTATCCGGGTTCACCTCTAGAACCCTGGATGCCGAGGCCGCCACATTATCGGTGCTCGGGCTGTGCAGTCCATTGTCAAAAATGAGGATGTTGCCGTTCTCCACCATGGTGGGGCAGTGCTGATGGCCCAGTTCTCCGGGACCCCAAACCCATTTGAAATCTCCCGTGCTTTTGTCCACAAGCGCAACCGTATTGATATGACGGAAGCTTAAAAGTATATCGCCATCGGGCGTTGCAAAAATAGAGTTTACGTAAGTCCAGATCATGCGCGAACAGAGCGGACATAGAACGTCTCTATCAAAATCCATGTGTTCATGGGCCAACCATTCCCAGAGGACTTCACCCTCGGGGGATATTTCACGAATACCGTCACTCCACATGATGCCGTTACGTTCCGTCCCGGGGATGCCGCCCTTCACATTGGCCGTCACCTCTTCCGGTAAGGGCATCAAGAAATTGACGAGGGTATTTCCGTTTTCCAGGCGTTCGCAATCATGCAGGTTCATGAATTCATCTTCATGCTTCCATTGCAGATTACCATCCCAATCCAGCTCAAGCCATTCCCCACCGCAGGCCGGAATATCCGCCACGGCGGAATCGGGAAACCTGCTTCCGATCAGCAAGTTGCCGTTGGGCAAGAGTGAGGCGTCTCCGATCAATCCGGGCATTCGCCAACGGTGCACGAACTGCCCTTCCATGTTGATCAACCACATGTCCCTCGATCCCCTGGGACCGAAAAGTGTATAACCGTTATATGCCTTTGAAGGGTCATAAATATTGACGGAGCGTGGATTCGTACCTTTGTTTAACATGGCTGATTCCTCCTCTAAAACATTGGATAAAAGGTTAACATTCTCGAATAACGCGTTTTGCCTTTAGTTCAAAGCGGGGCAATTCCCCAACTTCAACAACTTCCACTTCCGGCGTGAAGGTGATCTTGTATTTGAATTCCTCCATAAACCGGTCCAACGCCTCCTGCATCTCAATTGATGTCACCCGGCTCGATTCCGGTTCCACACGGATCTTCAGTCGTTTTCCGCTGCCCATTTTGGGGACGACAATCTGGTATTCATTGGAGAAGGCGTTCACGTTTCGAATGACATTTTCGATGGCGGAAGGGAAAACATTTACGCCGGCAAACTGAAACATGTCGTCGGATCGGCCCAGTATGCCCCCGTCCAGCCGCAAGAATGTTCGGCCGCATTCACAAGGTTCCCGATTGACCCTCACCAGGTCTTTGATGCGGTATCGGATCAACGGCATGGTTTCCGTGCAAAGGTTGGAGAGTACCAGTTCCCCCACTTCTCCTTCTTCAACCGGTTCAAGGGTATCCGGGTCCAGGCATTCCGCGTAGAACATGTTTTCGTTCACATGGGTTCCATTCTGAAAAATGCACTCAAAACCGAAATTTGAGATTTCACTGGAGCCGATATCGTCATAGCATTTACCGCCCCACATATTCTCCAGCACCTGTTTGGTCGATTTAACATTGGCACCCGGTTCTCCGGCCGCCACGATGATCGAAACCCGGGACTCGGAAAGCGCAAACCCCATTTTTTTGGCCACTTCGCCGAGATGGAGCAGATAGGTGGGCGTGCCGCAGACTACCGTGGCGCCCCAATCGAAAATATTCTTTACCCGGTCCTTGGAAGACTGGGCCCCTCCCGGAACGATCATCACCCCCGCCTGTTCCAGGGCCGCCTGAAACCCCCACCAGGCGATGTAAAGGCCGTAACCGAAGGGCACATACAGGATGTCGGATGTTGTGATGCCGTATGCGTTCATGAAATGCATGAACTGTTGATAGAAATGTACGGTCCAGTCCCTCTTGTTCAGCATTACCCTGACCGGCATGCCGGTGGTTCCCGTTGTCTGAAACACCCGAACCCCGTCCTCGGGGGGCACGCACATGAAATCTCCCCACGGCGGATTCCTTTTCTGGCTTTCCCGTAATTCTTCCTTTACGGTGAAAGGGACTTTCGAAATATCGGACAGGGACTTGATGTCGGACGGTTTTATGCCGGCCTCGTCATATTTTCGCTGGTACATGGGGCTTTTTTCATACACGTAGGCCATGCGTTCCCGAAATCGTTCAAGCTGCAGACTTTCTCGTTTTTCCCGGGGCATGGTTTCCAGTTCTTTGTTGCAATAACGCACCTGTTTCATTCTGTTCTCCCTCTTGTGATTTCCAAACAATGCTCTAATTGATTTTGCCCAGACCCCGCAGAATCTTTTCCGGTGTAAAAGGCGTTTCGAAAAGTCTGACACCCACGGCATCGTAAATGGCGTTGGCGATGGCCGCCAGTATGGCGGACACATACCCTTCGCCCACCTCTTTGGTCCGGTACGGCTTCCCGATCCGGTATTGTTCCGTGATCACGTCCAGATGCTCCGATTGGGCGATGTTGCGGATGGTGGGCATGCGGTAGTCGAGCCAACTGGGATTCAGGGTGCGGCCCTTTTCCATCATCACCTCTTCCATGAAGGCATGTCCGAGCGCCATGGATACCTGTCCGTCGATCTGGCCTTCCACCTGCAATGGATTAATGGGGAAACCGCAATCATGGGCGGTCACGGCCTTGAGCAGACGGACCTTTCCCGTCTCCGTATCCACCTCCACTTCGGCTGTCTGGGCGTCAAAAGCGTAGTTTTCGGTCCAGCGCCCCTTTGTGGTGGCCAGACTCGGATGGGTTGCTTGGTCCCGCATGGTGCGCCAGTGCCCGTTCCCGATAACGGGATCCCCCCGATGCTTCTCAATACTGAGCGCCACGAGCCTGGCGTATGACAATGAACGATCCGGAGATCCCTTTACACAGACCCGTTTGTCTTTCACCATCAGGTCATCCGTGTTGGCTTCCAGCTCTTCTGCGGCGAGCGCCGTCAATTTTCGGCGAACATCGCAGGCCGCAGCGCGTGCCGCATTGCCCGTCACATAGGCATTGCCGCTGATCCATACTCCGATATCCACCGGCGTGGTTTCGGTATCCGCCGCAAACACGCGGACCTCTTCCATGGGGATTTTGAGTTCTTCCGCGACAATCTGACACAGGATGGTTTCGGAGCCCTGTCCGATATCCAGGGAGCCGGTGAGCAGGGAGACGCTTCCGTCATCGTTCATTTTGACGATGACCGATGAGCTGTTGGGATAAATCAGGGACCCGCCGAAATAGGAACTGACACCGATCCCGATCCCTTTCCGGTATCGGCCTTCTTCCCGCTCACTGCCTTTTCCGAAGTTTGCCAAAAAATCCGTATGTTCGGCAACATCCCGGATACAGTCTTTAAGGCCGCAATTGTGAACGTTGTCGCCGTTGGGCAGCATTTCTCCGGAATCCCGTGCATTTTTCATGCGGATGTCGATGGGGCTGAGACCCAGTTCTTCCGCAATCATGTCCAGTTGAGATTCCACCGCGAAACGCATTTGGGGGGCGCCATGCCCCCTTTGCGGCGCCCGGATGGGATTATTGGTATAGACCGAGTACCCTTCATATTTCATGTTGGGGATTCGATAGGGGGCCATGGCAAACCCCCACACCAGAAAAATGACCACCACCCCGCTGCCGCGGTACCCCCCGGAATTGTTGATGGTTTTAAACTGTTGCGCCACTATGGTGCCGTCTTTCTTGACACCCGTCTTGACGGTTATGATCATGGGCTGGCCATGACGATAGGCGGTAAAAATCTCTTCACGGGTGGCGATGATCTCCACGGGCCGGGACGTCTTCATGGACAGAAGGGCCGCACAGAATTCATGGGAGTACAGATCGATCTTCCCCCCGAAGGCCCCCCCCACATAGGCTTTTCTCACCCTCACCGATGACTGTGGAAGTCCCAGGGTTCTGGCCAGTTTTGCCCGCTTGATGAACGGACCCATGGATGATGTCCACACGTTCAGTTTGCCGTCCGCCTCAAAATTGGCCACGGTGGCATGGGGTTCAAGGAATCCGTGGGTCCGAAGATGACTTTCAAACCGGTCCTCCCTCACATAGTCCGCTTCTTGAAACCCCACTTCAACGTCACCCCAGCCCGAAGTGGTTTTTCCTCCGATATTGACCAGGTCTTCCTTTACCTTGGGATGGGTGGGATGGATTTCCGGCGCCCCCGGCATCATGGCCTCCTCGGGGTCAAAAACCGCCGGCAGGGGTTCGTAGTCCACTTCGATCAGTTCCAGGGCTTCGTCCGCCGCGTAGGGATCAGTTGCCGCCACGGCGGCCACTTCTTCCCCCACAAACCGCACCTTGTCCATGGCCATGGGGTATTGATCCGCCGGATAGCGGGGCGTTTCAACAAAACCGTGCTTGATGCCCAGGGTGTCTTTGGCCGTTATGACCGCCTTGACCCCCGGTACCCGCAGGGCCTTTGAGGTGTCGATGTTGAGTATGCGCGCATGGGCATGGGGGCTTCTTAACATCCTCCCCACCAGTTTCCCTTTCAGTTGGATGTCAACCGAATAGATCGCCTTTCCCGTCACCTTGTCGGGGCCGTCTTTTCTCGGAATCCGCTTACCCACGTAATCCAGTTCACTCATTTTCATTGCTCCTTATTTTCTTGGCCGCGTGAAGAACCGATTCCATGATTTTGTTGTACCCGGTGCAGCGGCATAGATGTCCTTCAAGACTCTCCATGACATCCGCTTCTTTGGGATCGGAATTCCTGTTGAGGAGTGCCGTGGACGCCATTATCATTCCGGGCGTGCAGAAACCGCACTGAACGGCCCCCTTTTCAAGGAACGCCTCCTGGACCGGGGTCATGCCCCCGTCCAGAGATTGTCCTTCAATGGTTTCGATCCGTTTGTCTTCACAGTCAACGGCCAGCAACAGGCATGCGAGTACCGGTTTTCCGTCTAACAGTACGGTACAGGTTCCGCACTCACCCGTTCCACAACCCTCCTTGGTTCCCGTAAGACCCACACGGTTACGCAGTACTTCCGACAGTGTCTCCTGGCATTCGACCGCCATTTCATAGGTCTCTCCATTGATGGAGAGCGCAAGCAATTGTTTTTGGTGTGTCGTGCTCATTTCTTATCTCCAGGTACTATGTTGCGTCGGCGATCATTTTGATTGCATCCGTCAGAGCGTCCCGGGTCTGTACCCTTAAACACTCGGCCAGGAATGACTTTGAAAAACCATGATGCGGTACGATTTTTAGTGAATGGGAAATTTTCCGCGATGCCTCGCTGATGAGTGTCTCCGAAAGATCTTTGCCTTTCAGAAGCGCTTCCACTTCAGTTGCCCTCTGGGGCATTTCGGAAACCGCGCCCACGGTGATTTTTGCCTGCCTGCACGTGGAAAGATCGTTCTCCCCCTCCAGGAAGACAGCAACATTCACTGCGGCAAATTCAATGCTGTCACGCATGGCAAATTTGGTAAAGCTGCATCCGTTGGGTCCCTTTTTCTCAGAGATCATTACCTTAGTGATAATTTCGTTGGGGCTTAGGGTAAGAGGGTTGAGGGGGTCGCCAGCGTAGATTCCGTCAATTTCAACTTCTCTTTCGCCACTGTTCTCCAAAATTGTGAGCTTTGCATCAAGGCAAAAGAGCGCAGGGGCTGTATCCGACATGTAGACAGCCCAGCATTTGCTCCCTTTGGGAATGAAATGGCAAAGGGTTCCTCTCCGCTTAAAACAGGGCTCTTTGAATTGATAGTTATGTGTCTGGTTGAAATAGAGACACCGGGTTTCCTGGCAGAGATTTCCCCCGAGAGTGCCCATGTTTCTGATCTCCAGTGTGGCAACCTTTCTGGCTGCCAAGGCCAGCAGAGGAGCTTTCTTCTGGATTTCAGGCGATTGAGCAATTGCGGTAAGTGACATATTCGTATCCAGAATCAACCGGTCGTCTTTTGTCTTTTCGGGTTTGGAAGGGTTAATGCCTTTCAAACTTACAAGGACATCGGGAGCACTCAACCTGTATTTCATCCTTGGAAAAAGATCCGTACCTCCTGCCACCAGGCCTGAGTTTTCGTTGGTGTTCAAAAGGGTTGCTGCCTCTTGCAAGGAAGCCGGTCTCTCAAGCTTAAATCTGGGTAGATACA
Organism: Thermodesulfobacteriota bacterium; assembly: GCA_028278625.1. The sequence continues at coordinate 2,480 of JANQDY010000196.1, read as the reverse complement.
TGGCTATTCCTTTGAATTTAAACGTATTTTCAATAAGGCGTTGCAGACTGTGAAGATAATTAGCAAGGAGTGTGCCATAAGAATGCACTTCGCATAATGCAAGGATAGACCAGGGTTTTGGGTCTCGGAAACGATCGAGTGGTTGTGAAAGTGTTACTTTAGGTGAGACACCTGTGCGCCTCTTCTGCGGATACTATTGCTTTTGGAAATCCCGGCTTTTGAACCCGCATTGTTTGACGAGTCTTTGAAGGGAGGTGCGGCGCATGCCCATGGTCTTTGCCGCTTGAGTTATATTGCCGTTATGAAATGTGAGGCATCTGATTAAATATTGCCGCGTGAAATCCTGAACCACTTTTCGCCTTATGTTTTGAAAATTCGTTTTTTCATCAAAAACATCTGAAGGATTGAATGGATTCAAATCCTTTTTCCGTCTGGGCGGGAGCAGGTCATCGATGGAAATGGTGTTGTTTTCAGCCATGACAATGGCCCTTTGCAGAGCATTTTCAAGTTCTCGGACATTTCCGGGCCAGTCATAGACCAACATAGCATTGAGTACCTCATTGGGGAGAAGTGTCCGATCCAGGTTGAGACGGGCCGTATACCATTTCAGAAAATGTCTGGCCAGTAAAGGGATGTCTTCGCGTCGATCTCTCAATGCCGGCATTGTCACTGCCACCACATTCAGCCGGTAAAACAAGTCTTCTCTAAATCTCTTTTGCCCCACCAGGTCTTCCAAATCACGATTGGTAGCGGCAATGATACGTGTGTTCACATGGATTTGCTCAGTATCGCCCACCCGGACAATGGCTTGTTCCTGGACGGCTCGCAGCAGCTTTCCCTGCAAATCCTGGGGCACTTCACCGATTTCATCCAGAAAAAGGGTAGCATTGTGGGCTTTTTCAAAATAGCCAATCCGGCTAGAATGGGCGCCCGTAAAAGCTCCTTTGCGATGTCCAAAAAGTTCACTCTCCAGCAGATTGGCCGAGAGGGTCGCACAATCCGCTACAACAAAAGGCTTCTCGCTTCTTTTGCTTCGCGCGTGAATAGCTTTTGCCACCAGACCTTTTCCGGTGCCGCTTTCGCCGGAAATCAATATGTTGCAGTCAACGGGGGCCACCTTTTCAACAAATCGCATGACCCGACTCATGGCTTCTGAATTCCCAAATATTATTGGGATTTCCCGTTTTTCTCTTAATTGAATTCTCAGTTCTCGGATTTCTTGCTGTAATGATTTCTTTTCCACCACTTTTTTAACCAGGTGGATTAACTCATCCATTTCAAACGGTTTGGAAAGGTAGTCGTATGCACCGATCTTCATGGCTTTTACCGCCGTCTTCACCGTTGCATAGCCGGTCATCATAATGACCTCCACTTCCTGCCGCTGGCCCTTGACTTTTTCCATCAGTTGAATGCCGTCCATACCCGGCATGCGGATGTCTACGAGCAGCAGGTCGAACCATGCCCCTTCCTTCTGTATGAGGTCTAATGCGGCCAGGCTGCTTGCAGCGCCAATTACATGGTAGCCCTGACGGGTCAAGAGGCGGACACATCTTTTGCGCATGGAATCCTCATCGTCAACAACCAGAATCCTAAAACTGTTCATCGCCAGAGTTCCCCCTTTTAAAAAGACTCTGAGGCAGGAAGCAGCATGTGAAAAACAGCGCCGTTTTGGGATTTTCTGTTTTCGGCTTTCAAACGTCCTCCCTGCTCCTCAACAATCCGTTTACTCACAGCAAGTCCGAGTCCCGTTCCCTTTCCGTCGGACTTGGTGGTAAAAAAAAAGATCAAAAAGCATGCCAATTAGGTCAGGGGGAATGCCCGGTCCGGTATCCGAAATGGAAATTTGAATCCAATGTTTCTGCTGGGGTTCATCTGAAAGGCGGGTCGAAATGGTAATTTTACCACCTTGAGGCATGGCATCACAGGCGTTCTTGACCAGGTTAATGACCACTTGTTGCAGGCTGTTTGAGTTGCCCCAAACCGGCGGCAGATCTTCATCATATGTTTTAATAAAGGAAATGTTCTCAATCTCAGCCTGACGCTGGACCAAGATGAGAGCGTCTTCAATTAGCCGGTTTAGATTCAGGGATCTTTTCTCTTCGGGCATGCCACGTGAAAAATCGAGGAGCTTCCGGGTGATTTTTCGACAGCGTTTGGCATCGTGCTCTATTTCACGAAGTTCTTCCAATGCCATCTTGAGATCCAGTTCGCCTTTTTCAAGGTCCTCCAACAACATTTGAACTGAAATGGTCAGGCCGCCTAAAGGGTTATTGATTTCATGGGCTAATTTCTCAAATAACGCTGCTTTATCGTAATATCTTGCGAGACAGGTCGCAACATGCTACGATTGTCGCAATATATTGCGAGGAGAGCTTATGAAAGTCGAACCAAACGATTTCTTTAAAGAGGTCACATTGCGGATATGCAGCAGTCTGGACATCGAACAGGCCCTTTCATACACCTTGGAATACATCAAACAG
>JANQDY010000195.1 GCA_028278625.1 Thermodesulfobacteriota bacterium | reverse complement strand
AAAGCCCAATTTCACGCGCCACGACTTGGCGGTGAAAGCCCGCATCGCCTAAGGCCAGTTCAGCCATCTTGGCCCTTCTGGAAAAGATGGGCATGTCATGTTCGATGATGTAGCCGGTCGCCCCCAGGATCTGATGCCCCAGACCGGCAACCCGCTTGAAACTCTCCGAAGTCCATGCCTTGGCGGCGGAAACCTGTTTGGCGCAGGGGATGCCCTGTTCCAGCATCCAGGCGGCCTTGTAGGTTATGAAACGACTTCCTTCAATGTCCATGAGCATGTTGGAACAATGGTGCTGTACCGCCTGAAAGCTTCCGATGGGCCTTCCGAACTGCTCCCTTTCCTTTGCGTAGGCAACGGCCATATCCAGAACCTTTTGAGCGCCCCCGATCATTTCGGCGCATTTGAGAACAGCCCCCTTTTGAAGAACCTTTTCCAGAATTCCGCCGCCCCCGTCCAGGGGCCCCAAAAGGTGATTTTCAGGAACTGCCACATTTTTAAAATCCACTTCGAACTGTTTATCACCGGCAATGGTTTCAAGGGGCGTCAGACGGATGCCTTCGGTTTTTGCATCCAACAAAAAGAGTGTAATCCCGCCCCTGGTTCCCGGGCGGCCGGAGGTTCGCGCGGCGACAATCAGATGGTCGGCCACATGGGCATCCGATACAAAAAGCTTGGTGCCGTCCATGGAAAATCCGTCACCCGCATTTTCAGCCCTCAGTTCGATCAGAAACGGATCATAGGTTCGGTTTCCGGGTTCCGTTACGGCCATACTCAGTTTCAGGTTTCCGGCAGCGGTTTTGGGAAGAATCTTTTTTTTCTGTTCTTCGTTTCCCGCCTCCATCACACCGATGGTACCCATAACCGTTGAAAAGAACGGCCCCGGAAGACAGAATCGTCCCATCTCTTCCATCATTACCGCCAGGTCCAGCAGGCCGGCTCCCACACCTTCATAAGCTTCGGGAATGATCAGGGCGATCCAGCCAAGCTCCGCCATCTTCCCCCACAGCTCCTCGGTGTAGCCTTTTTCATCCCCTTCCATTTCCAGCACAAAGGAACTGGGGCATTCCGACTGAAGGAAGTCCCGCGCGGTTTTTTGCAGAATCTTCTGTTCTTCGGTAAAGTGAAAATCCATTGATTCATCCCTCCGCTAACGCAAAAGTGCTCCGGATTGTTAATAGGCCCTGGGCAGCCCCAACCCCCGCTGTGCAATGACGCTTCTTCCCACTTCACTGGTTCCCGCACCAATGGTGGTCATGAAAGAATGGAGAAAATACCAGGAGATTCTTCCCCGGATGGGCGCCCATTTGGAATCCTCCGTCAATTGGCCGAAAAGCCCCAGGATTTCCATGCCGGTGTTTACCAGCCGCTGCTCCAGTTCGGACGTAAAGACCTTCGTGATTTCAGGCTGGTAAGCCATGGGCAGGTCGTTGCTTTCAAGCCAGCGGGAGTGGTCGGCCAAAACGGCCGCAACCTCCAGCTCAATGGCCGCCTGGGCCAGTCTTTCCCGGATTCCGGGATCCTCGGACAGGGGTTTTCCATCCACCACCGTTTCTTTGGCGTATGCGATGAGGTCCTCCAGCACAGGCACCAGGCGCCCGGGGACAAAGACCTGGTTCCGTTCGGATCCAAGAGCCTCCATCATGTAGTAAAACCCCTTGTTCTTTTCGCCGACCAGGCGGCTTCCGGGCACCTTTACGTCTTCGTAGTAGACCTCGTTGGTCCTTTCTCCGCTCATGGTCCAGAGGGGTCTGACCGTAATGCCCGGGCTGTCCATGTCTACCACGAAAAGACTGATCCCCTTGTATTTGGGAATGTTCGGATCCGGATCGGTCCTGGCCGCCAGCCAGTGATATTCGGAGTAGTGGCACTCCGTGTTGAAGGTCTTCTGACCGTTGATAATGAAATGACCCCCTTTGTCCTCGGCCCGCATTTTCATGGAGGCCAGATCAGAGCCGGCGTTTGGCTCGGTATAACCCAGACAGAATTCGATTTCACCATTGATGATCCGCGGCAGGAACTCCCGTTTCAAATCCTCACCGCCCCGGCGTAAAATAGTGGGACCGACCATGGTGTATCCCACATCCAGGGGCACATGGGCCCCCCACCTTTTTCCCAGTTCATCCAGCAGAATGAAGTCATAGGTGTGGCTGAGCCCCTTTCCTCCGTACTCGGTGGGCCAGCTCATGCCCAGAAAGCCGCTGGCCGCCAGTTTGCGGCTGAATTCCCGCGCTTCGGGACCGACACCCAGATCTTCCCAGTTTTGGCGGGCAATCTCCTCGGTCAGTTCCTTATCGAGAAACTCCCCGAGCTCTGTTCTGAATGCCTGCTCCTCCTCCGTATAACCGAAATCCATAACTGAATCCTCCAATGGGTGGAAAACACCCTGCTTCAAAGGCGCTTCTCTGTTACGGCATGTGCACCGCGCCGCCGCAAAGGGATAAGGCCGACTCCATCACCGCTTCGGACAGGCTCGGATGGGGATGGATCGCATCTGCCAGTTCCTTGACCGTCATTTTCATGGACATGCCCAAGACCGCCTCGCCGATCATGTCGGTGGCATGGGGGCCGATCATGTGCACACCGAGTACCCTTCCGGTACCTTTCTCCGAGATGATTTTCACCATGCCGAAAGTTTCATTGAGCACCAGGGCCTTGCCCGAGCCATGAAAGGAAAACCGTCCCACCTCGATATCAAAACGCTGCTTTGCCTCCTCTTCGCTTTGTCCCACCACCGCCACTTCCGGAGACGTGTAAATACATGAAGGAATGGCGTCGTATTGCATGACGGATTCCCGGCCCATGGCATTTTGAGCGGCACATTCCCCTTCGGCCATGGCCACGTGGGCCAGCATGATGCCGCCCACGGCATCGCCGACACCGTAGACCCCGGGAAGGCTTGTTTCCATGCGATCATTGACCGCCAGGGCCCCCTCATTCAGGATAAGACCCAGTTTCTCTGCATTGAGCCATGACAGATCAGGGGTTCTGCCAACGGATACGATCACCTTGCTCACGGCGCGTTTCAAGGTTCGGCCCTTTGACGTAAACGCAACGGTTTTTCCGTTTTTGCGATGGTATATCTTCGAAATCTTGGCCCCGGTAAAAACCTTGATGCCCGCTTCCACAAGCTTTTGTGTCAGGGCCTGTGCGATTTCACGATCCACCTCCGGGATCAGGCCGTCCAGCATCTCCAGGATGGTCACCTCGGATCCCATACGGTTCAGAATCTGGGCAAACTCCACACCGATGACCCCGCCGCCGATGATGGCCACCCGCCTGGGGAGCCGCTTCATTTCCAGAAAATCGTCGCTGTTCCATATGCCGGCCCCGTCGGTTCCCCTCATGTTCAGGACTCGGGGTTTCGATCCGGTGGCGATGATGATTCTGTCCGAGGAAATCGTTTCCCCCGTCTCCAGAATCTGCACCGAGGCGGGATCCGGGAGTGTGGCGGTGCCTTTGACGACACGGATCTTCTTGGCGGCCAGTAGTTTTTCAACGCCGGTTCGAAGCTGTGTCACGACCCCGTCTTTCCGTGCCATAACAGCTTTCAGATCAATTTTGGGATCACCGCACTGGATGCCAAACAGTTCCGAATCCTTTACGGTCCTGATGACCTGACAGGACTGTAGCAGGCTTTTGGTGGGAATACACCCCCAGTTGAGGCACACGCCTCCCATGCGGTCCTTTTCCACCAGGGTGACCTGCGCGCCCATGCGGGCCGCCTTGATGGCGGCCGGGTATCCGCCCATGCCGCCGCCGATCACCGTAATGCGCAAGGATGGCAAATCCCCCGGGATAACCCGTTCCTTGAGCACCGGAACAGGATTTTCCATCAGATTTTGAAGGGTTTTCATGAATCTTCCGGCTTCGGCCCCGTCAATGTGGCGATGATCATAGGTGAGCGTCAGCGTCATCATGGGACGGATCTTTAGGCCGCCGTCCATTGCCACCGGTTTTTGGATAATGGCACCCACCGCCAGAATGGCACTTTCCGGGACGTTGATGTTGGCCGTAAACCATTCGGTCCCGAACATGCCCATGGCCGAGACGGTGAAGGTACTGCCGCTGATATCATCGGGAAGAAACCCTTTTCTTCGGCCTTTCTCAATGAGCAGGGTGCGGTGTTCGGCAATTTCCCCGAGAGATTTTCGGTTAATGTCCCGAATCACCGGTACGATCAGTCCGTCGTCCAGGGCCATGGCCATCCCCATATGGACGTCGGGGAGATAAACAACCCCTTCTTCGGTCCACCGTGTGTTCATGATCGGGTGTTTGTGGATGGCGGCCGCCGTAATTTTCATCACCAGATCGGTGATGGTCACTCGAACCCCTTTTTCCGCCTGGATCCTTTCGATGACATTCCTACGGTAGGACACAATCTTCCCGGCATCCACCGTATTGCTCATGTAGGTCTGTGCCGTATGGACTTTGCTGGCCATCATGTTGCGCGAAATGGCCCGCCGCATGCCGGTATGGGAAATGATCTCAGCCGTATCGGGAATCTGGTCCGGGAGACCGGCCGAAACAGCGCCTTCTTCGGCTGCTTTGTGTGCTTTCAGAACGTCTTCCTGAATAACCATGCCGGACGGCCCGGTGCCCCGGACGGCCTTAAGATCCATTTGATAGAGGCGGGCCGTCTTTTTGGCCAGGGGGGATGCTTTGACGCGGCCGACAGCGGACATTCCGGATGGAGTGGAAGCTCTGTCCGCAAATGCCGTCCCGGGGACCGCCTGCACCTCAGCAACCGGCGTTTCAGGTGGCTCAACTGATTCCAGTGCAGAAGGAGATTCCCCCGGCTTCAGCAAATGGGCCACGACGGATCCCACCGGAACCGTGTCACCGGCCGGCACATGAATGATGCCGAGGAGCCCCTCTTCCGGGGATTCCACGTCGTAGGTCACCTTTTCCGTTTCGAGCTCAAAAAGAACTTCTCCCTTTTTAACGGAATCTCCTGCCTTCTTTTTCCATTCAAGAATCAGCCCTTCGGTCATGGTGAGACCGAGTTTGGGCATCACGATTGCTGATGGCATTTGACGTTCCCTATTCCTATCGGCCCTTGAAACGGGCTTTTCGCTTTTCAAGAAAGGCCGCCGTTCCTT
>JANQDY010000191.1 GCA_028278625.1 Thermodesulfobacteriota bacterium | reverse complement strand
CGCTTCTGGTCCTCCCGGTGCTGGTCTTCAGGATACCGGCGGTTTTTAAGTCGAGGGGAAAAAGGGCTATTCTGATAATATTAACACTCACATTCCTTCTATTTGAAGCCGCTCTGCTCCTGGGTCTCATAGACCCGCCCACACCCTTTTATCGAAACGTCATCATAAACTTCGGCATCGGTCCCCTGCTTCTGAAGGACACTTATATTCTTCAGATGGAGAGGCTCTCACAACTACCGAAACCGGTCTATTTTCTCTTTGTTTACGGGGCCCTCGTCTGCGGCCTGGTGGTGCTCCAAAGGGCCGTTCAATATTTTAAGAGTATCTACCGACAGCACCCTTCCCTGCCATTTCCTGCCGCTTTTTCGCTTTTTTGCGCCGTGGCCTACCTATGTATTATCACCCTGTCGGGCTATCACGACCGGTACCTGATCCCGCTCTGTCTCTTCCTCATCATCTGGACCCTCACGGACAGGCCGTTTATGCCTCACACCCCTTCAAGAAGCAGCAAAGTGTTGGCATGGACCCTGCTGGTGCTGATGGCCGCCTTTTCCACAACCGCTACCCGCGATTTCATGGTCACCAAAAGACACGTTAAAATGGCCCAGGATTTCGCCGTCAACACTCTAAAGGTGGATCCCTGTGACATGGACGGCGGATTTGAGTTCAACGGATACCACTGCAGCCGGAAAGACTTCAGTGCAAAAGGAGAATTCAGCTGGTGGTGGGTTGACAGGGAGACCTTTGTGGTCACCCTGGGCCCCCTTCCGGGGCACGAAACCGTTCGGGTCTTTCCCTTTGATCGTTATCTGGGAAAGGACGGCGCCGTACACCTGCTTCGCCCTCATCCAGAGGGATCAGCCCCAGCAGCAAATGAAAGAACCAGCAGAGCTGGGGGTACAAAAGACCGTCAAAAATAAGATTCTGCACCAAAGCCCCCGAAAGGGGCAGCAAAAGGGCCAAAGGCGGAATGATCGTTTCAGTCTCTCCTTTGGATGCCAGGGCCAGAAGCCGGGAAATCAAGAACATCACAGCGCCAAAATAGATCACCGTAAAAGGAAACCCCAACTGGCACATGAAGGTCAAAAGGATGTTCTCCGGTGTCAAGCATAATTCCATGGCATGAAGAAACCGGCCTTTGTCGATGTGCGGCCAGTGTAAGATGTAGTCTTCCAGGAATTTTTCCCGTGAAGCGAGCAGACCGGCACCCAGCCATGGGTGTTTTTCTGCTATATGCCACGACAATGGGTAGGACTCTATTCGAAAAAAGACCCTTGGGAAATCGGCTCTCAATAGATGATGTGGAATCTGACGGTACATCAAGACCGCCAAAGCCCCCATCAGAAGCAGGGCAATAATGGTGTGTTTTAGCCTCAGGCCTTTCATGAAAAAGGCAAGGGCCGTAAGGCCCATGGGAATCAGAACCGCAGACCTTTGGCCACTCAAGAAAAAGACCCCATATCCCACCGCCAGGGTAAAAAGGCCCAGCAAGCGGAGGGTTCCGGACTTGGTCAACAACAGCCAAAGGGGGGAAATGGAGAGCATGAGAATCAGATTGGTAATGGCATGGCGGTTCATGTTCCAAGGGGTTCTCTGGCCGATGTCCCCATAAGCCACGTAGTTTACCAGTGAGAGTAAAAGCACGCCCCAGAGGATGAAAAAACAAAGCCAGAGGAAAAGCCGTTTTCCGTCTTCTCCTTTTAGCAGAAATCCGGCGCAGAAAAACCCGCCCAGCCCCGATGCCAGAAGTATGAACCCCCGAATGGCCGACGTTTGAATCTGATCGCCAAAGAGCGCGCTCAAAAGAACCAGCCAGCTTAAGACCGAAGATATGAGCATCACGTTGGTGGGAAGCGATATGCCTTTTCTCCCGGCATGGATGCGGGCCAAGACCAGCATCACCGCACAAAGGCTTCCTGAGAAAAGGTTTGCCCTCTGGCCGTGAATCATGATCACATAAGGGACTTGAAAGGTGAGTTGAAAACACGTCAGACAGAAGAGAATCCAAACTGTGATTTCAAAGAACCGCCCTTTTGTTTGTGCCATATACCATTTCTCGCTGTTCTTCTTTTCCGGAAAACCAGGCCCGGGTGACAGGGAACGATTCCGGTTGTATTTTTCCTGGCATCTTTCTTTTGTTTCCCATGAAAGACCGAGTCTCGGGAGGTTTTTCTCAGGAAGGTTGTAGATATATCATACAGTTGCCGCAAAGGGAAAATGTTTGTTTAAAACGCCATTTGTGATAAAGAATGGTTGGTTACAGGCTTAGATTTCAGGGCATAGTGGTTGACCATTTCTGGAGATGATGATATCTGTCATCCCATAGGGAGGAAATAATGGAACATGATAAAAATCCCATAGCAAATCCGTTGATGGTGTTCAGAGAGGAGTTTGATGACTGGGCCGTTTTGTTTGATCCGGATACCGGGGATGCGTTCGGGCTTAATCCGGTAAGTGCCTTCATTTACAAACGCCTTGACGGCAAACACACTTTCGATGACATCATGGCAGCGCTTCGCGCCGAATGCAAAAATGCACCGGAAGATGCGGAGAAGTACGTCCGGGAGTTCATAGATGACCTCATCAAAAGGGGTGTGGCGGGCTATGAATTCCAAAAGGAGTAGGGTGCCATGAGGGTGATGAAGACCCCTAAAACCCTAGATTTGTCCATAACAAACAGGTGCAATCTCAGGTGTGCCTATTGTTCCCATTTTGCGAGCGCGGGGGAAAGCGGGAATGATCTGCCCAAAGAGGAGTGGCTCAAGTTTTTTGAAGAGCTGAATCGATGCGCTGTCCTGGAAGTGACCATTGAGGGAGGTGAAGCCTTCATAAGGAAGGACATCAGGGAACTCATCCTGGGCATCATCAAGAACCGGATGCGCTTCAGTATCCTCACGAACGGTACGCTTATCACCGATGATATGGCGGCCTTCCTTGCGGGAACGGGGCGCTGCAACAGTGTTCAGGTATCCATAGACGGTTCTACCTCGGATACCCATGACGCCTTTCGGGGCCACGGCAATTTTGAAAGGGCCGTCACCGGACTGAAATATCTGAAGAAACACCACATTCCCGTAACCGTAAGAATGACCATTCACAGACAGAATGTGGATGATATTGAGGAGACTTCCCGATTTTTGTTGGAAGACCTCAAACTCCCCGGTTTTTCCACCAACGCCGCTTCCCATATGGGGCTTTGCAGGTCTCACAAAGATGATATTCAGCTTACAGTGGATGAGCACTCCATGGCAATGGAAACCTTGTTGAAATTAAACGAAAAGTACAACAATCGAATTGAGGCCTCTGCCGGTCCTCTGTCCAACGCAGGAAACTGGATGGAGATGGAGCAGGCACGAAAGGAAAAAAGGGAAAATCTCCGGGATTGCGGTTACCTGCGTTCATGCGGCGGTGTGTTTTCAAAGATGGCCGTTCGGGCCGATGGGATCATGGTTCCATGCCCCCAGGTGAGTCATATGGAACTTGGACGCATAAACCGGGATGACCTGGGGGATGTGTGGCAGAACTCGCCTCTGTTGGCCAGATTGAGAGAACGACGGGACATACGACTTGATGATTTCGAGTTCTGCCGGGGTTGTGATTATATCCCCTACTGCCGGGGAAGTTGTCCTGCCCTTGCATATACCATTGTGGGTGAAGAAAACCACCCGAGCCCGGATGCATGTCTGAAACGATTCTTGGAAGCAGGTGGAAGATTGCCGGATGTGAGATGAAAAAGGACACCCATTCCTCGCGCTCGTACCGATTGCAATTGAATAAGGACATGCGCTGGATTTTGAAAGCCGACGCCATTGCGGTGCAACCCTGGGTTGAAAAACTGGCAGGCATCATGGAACTGGATGTCTCCCAGCATGCGGACGGCGACAGACGCATCTCGTTCACTACCAACAATGGCGGAACCGGTCATCCCACCATGCCAAAAACGCCGGGGGATGGCTGGAAATGTTATCATCTTAACACCTTATGCGCCTGGTATCACGACGATAGCCCGGATGTCACCTGCACGATCAAGCCTTTTATATACCCCGAATCCGAAATCATAACCATGTGGAATGCCCTCTATCCCCTCTATCTGGAAATCATTGGGCTAGGCGGGCTGCCATTTCATGCCGGACTCGCTGAACTGGACGGCAGGGGCGTCATGATAGCGGGACCGGGGCATACGGGCAAATCAACATGCCTTAGCCGCCTGCCTGGATACTGGAAACCCCTGTGTGATGATGAAGCACTTGCGGTAGTGGATAAAGAGGATTTCAAGGCACACCCCTTTCCCACCTGGAGCGATTACCTGGGCAGAAGGTCGGAAAATACATGGAACGTACAGCACTCCGTCCCCCTTTCCGGGATTTTCTTCATTGAGCAGTCGGAAAATAATGAGGCAATGTCTCTTGACAAAGGAACGGCGGCCGTATCCATGAATGCATCAGCGACACAGGTATGTCGCAAATACTGGGGAAGGGTTGACGAAGCGTATGGGAGGGCATTTAGAAAGAATCTGTTTGAAAATGCCTGTAAGATGGCAAAGAGGGTACCGGCGTTCAGGCTTCGCGTGAGCCTGCATGGCAGGTTCTGGGAGGAAATCGAACGGGTATTGGGATGGTAGCGTCTGATTATATACGATTCAGCTATAAAGGGCCGAGCATGAATCCCACACTCAAAGCAGGGGATGGCCTCAGGGTGGTTCCGTACGGGAATCGGCGGATATCCGTGGGAGATGTGGTTGTCTTTCAAGCCCCTGAAACAAGGGGGCATGTATCCCATCGTGTCATCTCCGTTGATCACCGGGGGGTGAGAACCAGGGGCGACAATAACAGCAATAGGGATTCATGGATACTGCGGCCCGATGACATAACAGGTCGCGTTATCTCAGCACACAGGGGTACCAAGAGCATTCCGATTCACGGCGGAAAAAGGGGTATGGTATGCGCTAGGTCCATACGGCTCATAAAGCGTGCTGATCTCACAATATCCCGCATTTTCCATCCTGTTTACCGCCGGCTTGCGGCATCGGGCATTTTCAGACGGGTCCTTCCTCGGGGAACCGAGCCCCGGGTTTTATGTTTTAGCAGGGGCAAAGGCATAGAAATGCAGGTTCTTTTGGGCAGATGGGTCATTGGCAGGCGCAGGCCCGGTGAGCAGTGGCAGGTAAGACGTCCTTTCCGGTTCTTTGTGGACAAGAGATCGCTTCCGGATTGAAAAGAAGGTTTCGCTCCTAGGTCTTGGCTGTTTGGCATTGACAATACCGGGAACACGTGATAGGGGAATCGATATTTGTAAACGAGTGGATTCGCTGGTTTTGAAGGTCATGACAAAGACTGTGGAAGGGTGTTTTTTCAGCCGGATATCATATGGGATTTGGCCCATTGTCGATGTCGGTACATAAATGGGGGTGGATGATGGATTGGGAAAAACCAAAATGTGAAGCACTAAATGCGGCCATGGACGAAGCGAGCGGTGCGTGCAAAGGGAATGGTTCGGGTGACGCCACATGTGATGGCTATGGATTCACCGCGACGAGTTCCTGCGGCAGTGGATCTTACGCGTCGGCCGCCTGCCCTACGGGATACGGTGCGACGACGTCTTGCAGTCCCACGGGAGACGGCAAATAAGGCCGAACCAGGGGACCTCAACCATACCAAGTCGCGTTCGGAAGCGGGATACGTGGATGATGCGCGGCCACGTGACGAGCAACTGGCAAACGATGTCCACTGTCTCCAAATGCTTACCCATAAAGGCAACGCATCGTACCCAACACGAATGGTAAAACCGGATGGGCGTGTGCAGCTCATGATTGTATCACACCCCGGGGACCGTCCAAACCTCTTGTAAAAAACAAAGACGTGAATGAGAGAGACCACACCATGAGTCTTTGCGATGTTCTGGACCATGCATCTGAAGACAAATCCCCCCTCGACTTGCCCGATGGCGTACCTCCTCTCCGCGCCCTTTATCTCTATATGTGCACCAGTTGCAACCTGAAATGCCGCCATTGCTGGATTACGCCCACCTATGTAAATGGCGCTCCCTCGCCGGGAGATGCCATCGACGTTGGTCTTCTGCGTGAGGCCGTGGAAACGGCAAAGCCCATGGGCTTGTCCAGCGCCAAGTTGACTGGCGGAGAACCCATGCTCCATCCCCGGTTCATGGAGATCGCGGATATGTTGACCGAGTTGGGATTGGGGCTGAATATGGAAACAAACGGCACACTGCTCACAAAAGCGTCTGCCCGCCATCTCAAAAAAGAAACAAACGTCCACGAGATATCGGTGAGCATGGACGGCGCCGACCCTAAGACCCACGACGCGTTCAGGGGGGTTCCCGGCGCTTTTGATGCCGCGTTAAAAGGGCTTGGATATCTGACGGAAGCTGGATACACCAACATCCAGGTGATCATGTGTGTGCACCGAGGGAACCTGACTCAGGTGGATGACCTTGTAAAGCTTGCCGCTCGCCGGGGCGCGAAAACTGTGAAAATCAACCCGGCAACCAAGGGCGGCCGGGGCACGGCAATGCACGAACGGGGCGAAACGTTGGACTTTGATGAGCGGTCCAAACGATTACGGGCTTGATAGTACGCTGGCACCGGACGCACCTCTTGAAGGTGCCCGGTGGATCAATCTTTGGGACAAAGACGATCCGATCGCGT
>JANQDY010000157.1 GCA_028278625.1 Thermodesulfobacteriota bacterium | reverse complement strand
CTCTTTGTCCAGCACGACGCCGAGTGGATCCCGGCCGGGAGCCCCGGCGAGGGGAACATGATCATCTTTAATAACGGGCAGGGTCGTTCCGACGGGGATTACTCTACAATCGTTGAGATTGCGCCGCCCCTTGGTTCCGACAACCGTTACACGCTCGAGGGAGGATCCGCCTACGGGCCGGTCGAGCCCCTGTGGGCCTACACCGCTGATCCGCCCACTTCCTTCTATGCCATGAACATTTCAGGGCAACAGCGGCTCCCCAACGGCAATACCCTGATCTGCGACGGACCGAGCGCCCGGCTTTTCGAAGTGACCACGGCAGGGGAAATGGTTTGGGAATACACCTATTCGGGTGCGGTGTTCCGGGTTGAACGGTATGATCCCTGGTATTCGGGATTTGACGATACGCCCCTGGCACAAAATCCCGCGGCGACGCTCTCTTACGCTGTTGAGGATTCCGATGGCAACTGATATGGTTTTCGGCGGCGAGCGGTCCCTGCCCGAGAGCATTGATCCGGTCCGCCGATTCCCAAGGGCCAGCGCCTATCTCAAAACACTTCCAAAGCCGAAAGACGAGGGTGAAGGGCAGGCGTCTGCTCAATGCCACGGACCTGGTCTTATAGGATTATGATGATAGCGCTGCCGGATTATGCCATCCTTGACACCATCTACACCAGCTCCGGATCTGTTGTCTACCGGGCATATCATGGATCGGAAGACCGTCCGGTTGTCCTCAAGGTTTTGAAGGGAGAGTATCCCGCCCCCGAAGAACTGGCCCGGTATGTCAGGGAATACAATATCACCAGAAGCCTTGAAGTGCCGGGAGTCATTCGGGCCTACGGCCTGGAGAAATATCACAACACGCTGGTGATGATTCTTGAGGACATCGGCGGTGAGTCTTTTGACATCCTGAAGCATTCCGGGAAGCTCCACCTGGATGCCCGCCGCCTGGACGCGTTTTTGACGGTTGCCATTCAATTGGCAGGCATTCTGGACCACATCCATGCCGCCAACGTGATTCACAAGGATATCAATCCTTCCAACATCGTGTTCAACCCGGATACCGGACAGGTAAGGATCATCGATTTCGGCATTGCCTCTCCCCTCTCCCGTGAGAATCCCGCCATGGGGAATCCCCATATCCTGGAAGGCACGCTGGCATATATCTCCCCGGAACAGACCGGCCGAATGAATCGCTCGCTCGATTATCGCACGGATTTCTATTCGTTGGGCGTGACGTTTTACGAGCTGCTCACGGGCCGGCTTCCCTTTGAATCCCAGGATGCTCTTGAAATGGCCCATTGTCATATTGCCGGTGAGCCGGTTGCCCCCCATGAAATCGATTCCGCCATTCCTCCGGTTCTTTCAGAGATTGTACTGAAACTGATGGCAAAAACCGCTGAGGACCGGTATCAAAGCGCATCAGGTCTGAAAGCGGATTTGGAGACATGCGCGGATCATTTTGATTCAACCGGCCCAGTGGAGCACTTCCAACTCTGCCAACGGGATTTTTCCGGCAGGTTTCAAGTTCCCGAAAAACTCTACGGCAGAGAAAAAGAGATGGGCAAATTGCTGCAGGCGTTTGGCCGCGTCGCCGAGGGCAGTACTGAACTGATGCTGGTGGGCGGGTATTCGGGCGTGGGCAAATCAGCGCTGATTCGCGAAGTGTACAAACCGATCACGGAAAAGCGGGGCTATTTTATCTCCGGTAAATTCGACCAACTCCATAGAAACATTCCCTATTATGCATTTATTCGGGCATTTGAGGAATTTGTCGATCTGTTGTTGACGGAAACCGAGGAAGATCTGGTTAAATGGAAATCAAACATCCTGAATGCGGTAGGGAATAACGGCAGGGTCTTGACGGATGTGATTCCCAATCTGGAATTGATCATCGGCGAACAACCGGGCGTCCCCCAACTCGCACCTCTTGAGGCTCAGAACCGCTTTAATTATGTGTTCAAAAATTTTGTGGCCGCTGTTTCACAGAAGGAACACCCCCTTGTATTGGTTGCGGATGATCTGCAGTGGGCTGATTCGGCCTCGTTGAATCTGCTGAGCATCTTAACGGGGGATCAACACAACCGACATCTTCTACTCATCGGCGCATACCGCGACAATGAAGTCGATCCTTCCCATCCCCTAATGAAGATGTTGAACGGGATGAAGAAAGATGACGCGGTCATCACCACCATGACGCTTACCGATCTTTCCTTTGAACACATCCGCAGGATGATTTCAGATGCCATGATATTTCCCGGCCCGGTTGATCCACTTGCAGCACTGGTCCATGAAAAAACAAGGGGCAATCCCTTTTTTGTCAACCGACTCCTCACATCCCTGTATGCGGACGGCTTCTTGACATTTGATGTAGAAACTGAGCGTTGGCAGTGTAATATTCCCGCCATTTTGCATTTGGATCTCACGGAAAATGTGGTGGACCTCATGGCAAAAAACATCCAAAAAGCGCCTCCTGAAACCCAGACGGCGTTACAGCTGGCATCCTGTATCGGAAATACCTTTCCACTCACCACCCTGGCCGGCATTGTTGGAAAAAGTCAGGCGGAAACGCTCTCCCTTCTTATGGACGCAGTTCAAGAAGGGTTGGTGATTCCCCTGGATGAACAATACAAATATGTGGCACCCGGCATGACAGATGGCGAGATATCAGAGGCAGGGATCCAAAGCGTATTCCGGTTTGTCCATGATCGCGTTCAACAGACCGCATATGATTTACTGAGTGATGCGGAGCGGGAAAAGATCCATTTACGCGCTGGAAGGTTCCTTTTGAAACAGTTTCCCGAACCCCAAAAGAGCGAGTGCCTGTTTGAGATCGTCAAACAACTTAACGCCGGCATGGAGCGCATGACCGACCGGGCGGAACGATTGAGGTTGGCAGAACTGAACTTAAAAGCAGGGATTACAGCTTTTAACGGTTCTGCCTATCATGGGTCATATCTGTTTTTTAAAAGCGGCATTGGCCTTTTGGAAGATAATGTCTGGCAGGATCATTACCGACTGGCATTGCAGCTCTATACGGGAACAGCCGAAACCGCCTATCTGATGGGCGACTATGAGCAGATGGAACGTCATGGGGATATTGTCTTAAAGCAGGCGCAACACGTAACAGACACCGTGGACATCTACAAAACCAAAATTCAGGCCTATCAGGCCCAGTTGAAACTGCCGGATGCCCTGAATGTGTGTCTGGCTGCAATTGAATTATTGGGGGTGGATTTACCGGTCCCGGCCACTCAAGCCCATATTGACATGGCCTTGGCGGATATAGAGGAAGCCATGCGGGGGATGGACGTTGAAGATTTGGAACGGCTGCCCAATATGACGGATGATCGCATCCTGGGCGCCTTGAAGATCATGTCCGGTAGTATTTCCGTCACGTACAAGGCTGCACCAATGCTGACCCCCGTACTGGTATCCAAAATGATGGCGCTTACCATCAAGTACGGCAGATCCCCCTTTTCCGCGAGCATCTTTGTGTTTTATGGGATGATATTGTGTGCCAGGGGAAGGGATATAGCGCGCGGCTATGAATTCGGGCAATTGAGCATCCGTCTTTTGAAGAACCCGGACTATGAGAAAGACCGTGCTGTTGTTCTGGAAATCAACAACTTTTGCATAACCCACTGGAAGCAACACTTGAGATCCACTCTGGATACCTGCTTGGCGGCGTACAAAGCCGGTGTGGAAAATGGAGACTTCGAGTATGGGGGTTACGGGCTTGTCGCCTATAGCCGCAACCTGTTCTACATCGGTGAAGATCTTGAGCGGGCAGAGCGCGTGACTCGGACCAACATTCGAAAACTGAAAGAGATCCAGCAAGGGCTTCCGATAAACTGGGTGAGTACCCTGGGACAGGCTTTTTTCAATTTGCGGCATGCCGAGGTGGAAGATCCGACCGCTCTGCGCGGCGATCTGTGTGATGAAGTAAATCTGATGTCCATCGCAAATCGTATTGGAGATATGATTGGGTCTTTTTATCTCTATTTTTGCAAAACCTACTTGAACTATATCTTCGGAAAATGTACAGATGCATTGAGATTCACACGGAAGGCCCGAGAATTTCTTCCTGGTATGGCGGGTGCCGTGGATGTGGCAATATTCTGCTTTTATGACGCGTTGGTCCACCTGATGGAATATGATAATCAGCCAAAACAAGATCAGGAAGCGGCTCTGGAAAGGGTCTTAGAAGATCAAATAAAACTACAAGGCTGGTCTCAACATGCCCCCATGAATTTCTCGAACAAATGGCATCTGGTCGAAGCTGAACGCTGCCGCGTGCAAGGCAGCCATGGTGATGCCAGAGAGCATTACGATCAAGCCATTGCCCTGGCCAAAAAACACCAATACATCAATGAAGAAGCCCTGGCCAATGAACTGGCCGGAAAATTCTATCTGGAGCGGGGGCAGACCCAGCATGCCCGGCTCTATCTGCGCGAAGCTCACCATGCCTATCGGGTATGGGGTGCCACCAAAAAAGTGAAGGATCTGGAGGAACGGTATCCCCAATGGCTGTCAGAAAAAGAGACAGTTGCCGATCCATCTCGCACCATCAGCACCAGGGAGGAGAGCCGGTCGGAGGGGCTTCTGGATATGGCTGCCGTGCTGAAAGCTTCCCATGCCATGTCCAGTGAAATGATTCTGGACATCCTGTTGTCAACAATGATGAACATTATTCTTGAACATGCCGGCGCCCAGCGGGGGCTGCTGATTCTGGAAGAAGATGGCCAGTGGTGGATTGAAGCGGAAATTGATGCGACGGATCGGGACGCTCGGATTGACCGGTCCATACCTCTCCACAGGGCGGATGAAAAGGGCGAACCCCCGATGCTTTCCCGGGCCATGGTGGCATATGTCATACGGACCCGTGAGAGCATTGTCTTCAGCAATGGGCGTGAAGAAGGGCCATTCACCCAGGATCCCTATGTGCTGAAAACAGGACTCAAATCAGTGCTCTGCATGCCGTTGATCCATCAGGGCCGGCTGAGCGGCGTGCTGTATCTGGAGAATAACGTGATCGCCGGAGCCTTTACCGCCGGGCGGGTGGAAATCCTGCGCCTGCTCGCCTCCCAGGTGGCCATCTCCATTGAAAATGCCAGGCTGTACTCGGAACTGAAAGAAAGCGAGGAGAAATACCGGATCTTGTTTCACAACTTTCCCCTTGGGATCAGTGTCACGGATGCATTTGGCAGCGTTTTGGAAACCAATGCCATGGCAGAACAACTCTTGTCGATTCCTCCGGAAGAACCTGAAAACGGCCAACAGTGCAGAGAGGAATGGACGGCTCTCCGCTCCGACGGGACCGTGATGCCGCGCGATGAATATCCCTGCGTCCGGGCGCTCAGGGAGAATCAGGTGATCAAGGATGTTGAGATAGTGGCTTCGAAACCCGATGGCGAATTCACCTGGCTGAGCGCCACGGCCGCGCCCATTCCCCTGGAATCATACGGAGCAATTATTGCCTACTGCGACATTTCCGAACGAAAGGCCACGGAAAGGCAACTCCTTACCACCCAATTCGCCTTTGACCACAACGCCGATCCCATCTACTGGGTAGATTCCGGGGCGCAAATAACCTATGTGAATGATGCGGCCTGCCGACGTCTCGGTTACTCCCGTCAAGAGTTGCTGGGGCTGAAAGTCCGCGACGTTGATCCGGACTGGCCCGACGGCCGTGGATTTGACGAAAAATGGCAGCTCGTCAAGCAACGCAGACACTTCATCGCCGAATCCCGTCACTGCACAAAAGACGGAGAGGTTTTTCCCGTTGAACTCCGATTGAACTATGTTGAATTTGGCGGGCAGGAGTTGCAATGTGTGTTTGCCAGGGACATCACCGAAAGGCGGCGGGCCGAGAATAAACTGGCCCGACACTACCGTATCCTTGCGGAGCAGGTGAAAAAGCGGACCGATGAATTGAACGCCGCCCGGAAGGAAGCGGAGGCCGCCAATTACGCCAAAACCAGGTTCCTGGCCAATATGAGCCATGAACTGCGCACCCCGCTGAACGCTGTTCTGGGCTATGCACAGCTCCTCCTTCGGCAACCGGACGTGACCGGTATGAACCGGGATTTCGTAAACATGATTTGCAGCAGTGGCGAAGACTTGCTGACCCTCCTGACAGAGCTGCTGGACCTTTCCAGAATCGAAGCGCAGAAGCAGGAACTGGAAATCGGTGAATTGTCGCTTTCCGGTTTGCTCTCCGACGTGCTGGGGATTGCCCGGGTTAACGCCCGGGAACGTCTGCTGGAACTGCGTTACGAATGCGCATCAACACTGCCCGGTTTTGTGCGGGGGGACGAAAAAAGATTGAAGCAGGCCCTGCTGAATCTGCTGTCCAACGCCATCAAATTCACACCCAGGGGCATTGTCACCCTACGCATAACGGTTGTAGATGATGACACTGGCGAATCTTCACGTCCATCCGTCCAAAACATCCGTTTTGAAGTGGAAGACACCGGGATCGGCATTCCCCAGGAGGATCTTGAAGATATTTTCAATCCCTTCACCCAGAAACACCCTGAAGGGAGACCCGCGGAAGGGGTCGGACTGGGACTGACCATCACCCGCAATCTGATTGAACTCATGGGCGGAACCCTTTCCGTGCGCAGCAAGGTGGGCGCAGGGAGTGTGTTCACCATCGATCTGTCCCTCAATGTCGTCGAAGAACCGGTACTGGATTCCGTTCCCACGGATTTGCCCATTCTCGGTTACAAGGGTCCGCGCAGACGTCTTCTGCTTGTGGATGATCACCCCGTGAACCTATCACTGTTGGTTTCCATGCTGGCGCCCCTCGATTTCCATCTCGTGGCCGCAAAAAGCGGCAATGAGGCACTCCGTTTGGCGGAGGCTGAGCCGCCCGATCTCATGATTTTGGATCTCATTTTGCCGGACCTCGACGGATACCGTGTCCTTCAGCAGCTGCGGGCATCGGAAAAGAATCGCCATATCAAGGTCCTCGGCATTTCCGCCGCCGTTGCCGAGCGATCACGCATCAGCAGATTCACCGCCGCCTGTGATGCCTTTCTGGAAAAACCGATACAAATGAACGAACTGCTCGCCTCTTTGGGTGATTTGCTCTCCCTGGAGTGGAAGCATGAAAACCGATTGGAAACGGCACCTGCTGACCATGGTGATGCCAGCACGGCGGGAGACATCGTAAGGGATCTCCCGAAGATTCCGCCGGAAGGGGCCATTGAGGAGCTTTCCGCATTGCTCGAAGATGGGGATTATGCCGCTATTGGGCACTATCTCGATCGGCTAATGGGCGTGAATAGTGATTACCAACCCTTTACCGATAGGCTCCATCGCCTGTCCAAGCGCTTCAGTGAAAAGGAGATTCAAGCCGTTCTGGCGGAATGTCGACAACAACTCCCAAAAGCCAAGGAGAAAAGGGATGAACAGCCAAAACACCTCGTCCGGGACGATCCTGGTAGTTGATGATAAACCCGAAAACTTAAGCATTTTAATGGATACCCTGACAAAGGCGGGCTACAGGGTTCTCATCAAAAAAGACGGGGCGAGCGCCCTGAGACTGGCAGATCTGCGAGTACCGGATCTTATTCTTCTGGATGTCTTGCTGCCCAACTTGAGCGGGTTTGAAGTCTGCAAGCGATTGAAGAGCAACGAGAAGACCCGCGATATCCCCGTCATCTTTATGACCGTCCTAACGAAATTGGGGGACAAAATCAAGGGGTTCGAAGCGGGCGGCGTCGACTACATCACAAAACCGTTCCAGTTGGAAGAAGTACTGGCGCGCGTCGGCACCCATTTGACGTTACGGAAATTGCAGCGGCACCTTGAAGACCTTGTGGCTCAGCGCACCAATGAGTTGAGAGAACGAAACATCGCCCTTGAAAACAGGAATCGTGAACTTCGGGAAGCCAGAGAGGCTGCCGACATTGCGCACCGGGCAAAACACGAGTTCCTGGCCAGTATCAGCCATGAACTGAGGACCCCTTTAAATGGCGTGCTGGGATATGCCCAGCTTCTCGAGGGAGCGCCCGACATAACGGAAAAACAGCAACGCTTTGCCAAGAATATCGTTCAGAGCGGTAACCACTTGCTCATGATCATCAACGATCTGATCGCCATCGCCAAGATTGAGGCGGGAAAGATGAAAACAGATCGTGAGCCATTGGATCTGGTGAAGATGCTTGGTGACTTAGACGAAATGTTCCGCCTGCAAAGCTGTCAGAAAGGACTCGATTTCGCATGTGAATTGGCGCCGGATTTGCCCGAAAAGGTGCTTGGCGATGAACGGCGATTGCGCCAGATACTGATCAACCTGGTTGGGAATGGGATAAAATTTACGGAAAAGGGAAGGGTTCAATTGCATGTCCGGACCCTGGCCCCAGAGGAACAAGAACCGAATGCCCACTCCCTCCGTTTTTCCATTGAAGATACCGGCGTGGGGATCTCTCCCGAAGACATAGATCGGATCTTTGCACCCTTTTACCAGAAGGGAAATAAACTCCTGGCCGAAACCACGGGTTCCGGTCTGGGGCTCACCATCAGCCAGCGGTTGCTTGGCATGATGGGGAGCCAATTGCGATTGGAGAGCACGCCGGGTGAGGGAAGCCGGTTCTGGTTCGATCTCACACTGACCGGCGTCGAAACCCGATAGCAGTTCAGTGATGCCGCACCGGCCAAACTCACCTACCCGCATCCGATGGAGCGATCAGACATAGGCTGAAATATCCACGTCGTCGATCTGCTCCGGCCTCAGAAACCGCTCTGCATACTGGCGGAATATTCCTTTCTTCAAGAAAAGCGCGAACAGGTCCGCGTCGATGTGCTGGTCCTTTTGCATGAATCCCATGATCCGTATGGCTTCGCTCAGGGTCTTGGCCTTCTTGTAGGGACGGTCCGAAGCGGTCAAGGCTTCAAAGATGTCGGCGATGACCAGTATCCTGGCCTGGATGGACATCTCCTCCCCGGTGAGCTTCCGCGGATAGCCGGTGCCGATCATGGCTTCGTGATGAGCCCCGGCAATGGCGGGTACCCCGGCTGTGTTCTCGGCAAAGGGGAGCTTCTCCAGCATGGAGATGGTCTGGATGACATGATCATTGATCTTGAACCGGTCCTCCGGCGTCAGGGTGCCCCGGGGGATGCACAGGTTGTAGATTTCCCCCAGGTTGTACAGGTATTGGGGCAGGTCCATGCGAATCCCCAGTTTTTCCAGTCGGTCGGCGTTGTCCCAATCATCCCGGGGAATCAGATGTTCGGGCCTGTCGGCCAGAAGCGGCTCGGTTACGGGGAGGGGTTCACCGGAAGGGGCACCTTTGCGCTTCAGTTCCGCGTCCGACAATCCCAGGCGGTCATCAAAATAGCGTTGCCAGGTGTTTTCGGCGATCGTTCTGATCCGGGCCTGCTTTTCCGGGGCCATGAATTCACCACCCACATTGGCCTGGGCCAGAAACTGAAAATCGTCTTCCAGCAGAGCCACTGTTTCCGCGAATCGTCTCTCCGCTTCCTCTGGCCCTGCCCGGCCGTCGAGGATGGCCTTCAAAGAAACGATCTTCGCATCCCGCCGCAGAACCTCGAAGCGCATGCGGATTTCGTGGATGCGGTTACAGATGGCTTCCAGCTTTGTGGCCTTATCCACGATGTGCTCCGGCGTGGTCACTTTGCCGCAATCGTGCAGCCAGGCCGCCAGGTGCATTTCATTCAGCTCTTCGTCATCCAGCGTGAGATCATTAAACGGGGGCTTACGGGACTCGCTCACGGCCTTTGCCAGCATCATGGCGATTTCCGGGACCCGCATGCAATGGCCCCCCGTATATGGCGATTTGGCGTCAATGGCACTGGCGATGAGCTTGATAAAGGCATTGAACTGCTCCTTCTGGGCTTCCAGGAGGCGTTGGTTTTCAATGGCCACGGCGGACTGGGCCGCCAGGGCCTCCACGAAGCCGGTGAGCTGCGGGTCGAAAGGGATGGTCACCCCGGTTTCCGGGTCCATGGCGTTGATGAGCTGGAGAACCCCAATAACCTGTCCCCCCCGGGGCTTCAAAGGCACGGTGAGGAAGGACTTTGAGTGATACCCGGTGGCCCGGTCGAATTGCTTTGTGCCGGAGAAGTCGAATTCATCGCAATTGTAGGCGTCCGGGATATTGACGGTTTCTCCTGACAGGGCCACGTGGGTGGCGATATTGTGGTGGTTGGGTTCGCCTGTTTCCGGGTCGTACATGGGAATTCGGTCAACCGGCAATTCGTCGGTGTAGGTACGCACTGCAAACCGTAGCTGGTCGTCCGAAGTGCGCAGGTACACGGTGCCGACGTCCGCCCGGGTCAGTTCAGTACCCCCTTTCAGGATGGCGTTCAGGATTTTGTCCGTATCCCGGGCGGCGTTGAGGGCGATGCCCAGTTCCACCAGTTTCTCCAATTTGGCCTGGGTTGACACCAATCGCCCTGTGCGCTCCCGCACCTTGTCTTCCAGGAGCAGGTTCTGATCGGCCAGCTTCTTCTGTGATTGCTTGAGGAGCAGTTGGCTCCTGACCCGGGCCTTGACAATGGCCGAACTGATGGGTTTGGTAATATAGTCGACGGCCCCCAGCTCAAAACCGGTTGTTTCGTCAGCCACCTCTGCCATGGCGGTTACGAAGATGACCGGAATATCCCATGTGGCAGGATCGTCTTTGAGCTTCCGGATGACCTCGTAACCGTCCATCTCCGGCATCATGATGTCCAGTAAGATCAGATCGGGCAGTTTTTGAGACGTCATCTTAAGGGCCTCGGCCCCGCTCCTGGCTGCCATGATATGATATTCATCTCTCAGGATCTCTGCCAGCATATCCAAATTGGTTTCGGCATCATCAACGATCAAAACGGTGTATTTGGAGAGCGTTTTCATGAAAACATCACCTCTCAAGATCAAACTTTGATGTCCTGGGGAATCATCTCCCACTTCGTGCAGTTGTAGTAATCAATGTGTTCCTGATTGACCGGAAATCTCCCGCAGTTGAAATACTGCCAGAAAAAGGAGTCATAGGCCAGGCAATTCTTCTTTTCCAAATCCAGCAGCGGGCATTTTATCTGCAAACAACAATCACAGCAATCCCCGCAGTCTTCTTCACCGTTTCGCCAGTTACCCGATAGTCTTACCCGGCGTCTGTCAGGTTGCGTCAGGGGGGGGGTCGTCAAGGCCGGCGCCGAAAGAAACCGCCATTTCTTGTCCGTGAACATCATAAAGAGAAGCCGATAGGCATAAGCCGTCATGGCGGGTAACAACCTTGCATATCTCCAGAAACGCAAATCATCAAAAAAGTAGTAGGTCGTAATCGGGGCGAACAAGAATGCGCCAATCCCCGAAAAAACCACAAAAGCAAAAAACCACATAAAACAGACTCTGGCGATAGCCCACCTCAGCCCGATCCGGTCTTTCAATACGTTTATCACAGAGCCATCCCCTTCTGAGACCGGCGCCGCCCCATTTCAGACCAGTTCCAGGAAAAACAGAACCACGCCAAGCCCCCAGTGCAGCAGGCCCACTCCGATCAACGTCTTGTGTCGGCTGAATAGCCATCCAAACACGAAACTCGAGATGAAGGTGAAGAAGACGACCGGGTATCCCCACGCGGCATGCATCGATGAAAACACGATCGCGGCGATGAAAATGGCCCACAGCTCACTCTGAGAGTACAGGAGCCGGCGGATCGAGGTTTGCAGGACGCCCCGGGCGATAAATTCCTGAAGGTACGAATGCGGCAGATAGAAGAGTTGTGATAACAGAAAAAACAGATTGAAATCGAGATCTTTTACAAGGCGGATGTTCTGCTCCCTGGTGTGCAGGAAAAACGCCATGGCCGCAAGGATAATGGAGATACAGATGAACACGGCCGCAGACTCTGCCAAAGCCCGTTGCCAATTCTTAACCGTCACGCCGAATGAGGAAAGGGGAATCCTGGCGCGAATGATGTAGACCAGGCTCGGCAGGGCCAATAGGACCATATAGCCCCACGGTACGATGATCAATTGAAAGGACCTTGTTCCGCGCAGGTCTGCAAAATGGACATCACTGACCAAAAAGTTTGTGGCAAGCAGGCTTAGCGCGAAACTGACGATGACGGTCAGCAAGACCCTTCCCAATTCGGTTTGAGATCGCAGGAAGCGAACACGGTCGGTTTCGTCGCTGACAACCGCGATCAGACCATGATCGCGGACATGGCTGTCAGGTGCCAGAACGCTGGTGCGTACGGACAAATACCGCTTTTCGCCATCAGGCGTTACCAGGACGTCACGGGTAATCGTTTTGTCGGGCTCGTAGATGGCCTGAAGAAGCGTGTCGGTAAATTCCGTGAACTCGGTCCGCTCGATCATGGCGTTGACGAAAGTTTTGCCAACCACCGC
The DNA here is from genome assembly GCA_028278625.1 of Thermodesulfobacteriota bacterium. The sequence continues at coordinate 14,443 of JANQDY010000157.1, read as the reverse complement.
ACTCCCTTTGAGATTGAATAATGCCTGAAAGGCCGGATTGACCGAAACGATGATGCCGTTGTTGTCAACGATCATCACTGCATCCCGCATGTATTCGAGGGTTCTGGCACTGAGGCGGTCTCGGTCTCCTGTGAACTCCGGGAATTTCAGAGGCACTTTGTTCATCTCCTCTTTTTGATGCGCTATTGACCGGTCCGTTCTTTTCTCATCTTCTGGTGGGCCGTGAGGCCGTTTTAACCTTCCCTTTCTTCGATCATAAAAACAAAAACGGATGGGAGGGTGATAGGTGATAAAAAGCCGTTTTTTTTGGGATGAGTATAGGAAAAAGGATATTTTGGGTCAATAGGAAATGCGTTGAAATATCTGCTAAAGGACCTTGTGGTCAAACTCCCGTCGCAGATAGCCACGGAAACAGACGAGCGACGCGGCGCTCACGAAAACGTACAGCAGCCACATGGGCCAGGCCGTCGGCGAGTGCAGCAGGGATGAGACTGCTGTAAAAAAAGCACTGACAATAATGAACAATCCACTGACCAGGGCATTGGCGCTGCCGCCGGCATCCTGGAATCGTCCCAGGCACTTGGAATACCCGTTGGGCCAGATCATCGCCATCAGGAAGTAAACGGTTCCCGCCGGAACGGCCAATGCCATAATACTGAATACACCCGAGAGATCGAGCACGAGCATCAGCAGGCTGATCAGCAGTGAGCCTCCGGCGGCGGCGGTGATGATCCGGATCACTTTTACATACGGGCTGACCATGCGGTTAACGAAGTTACCCGCCAGCCACAGGCCTCCCAGCATCAACTGCAGGTGACCGTAGAAGATGGGATCCTGTTTTAGGTCGGTCTGAACGTAGAAGGGCCCCAGGGCCTCGAAGCCGTACATTACCGAAATCAGGCAGGCCATGCCCAGAGCGGTGGGAAGATAGACGGGGTCCGTGGCCATCCGGCCATAGATTTTGAAGGACTGGGAAAAGCGGTCCGCCGGTCCCACGGACCGTGTTTCGGGCAGAACCAGCAACGCGACGAACACCACTATGGCGCCCCAGCCGGCCAGGACCCAGAAGGCCGCCGTCCACCCGAACCACGCCTGCAGGTACCCCCCCAGGGCGGGCGACAGGATGGGGCCCGTGGCCCAGGCGATGGTCATCCAATTAGCGGCCTTGGTCCGGTTCGCGCCCTCATAGCAGTCCGCGACGATGGCCCGGGCTCCGACGGCGGAGCAGGCCACGAAAAAGCCCTGCATTCCACGCAGCCCGATCACCATCCACAGCGGGGGTGCCAGGGCGATGCCAACGGAGGCGAGCACAAAGATGCCGGTACTCAGCAATACCGGCATTCGACGGCCGAAGGTGTCAGTGAGGGGTCCGGCGATGATCTGGCCGGCCCCATAGCAGGCCATATAGACCAGGAGCGTGGACTGGATCGCGAAACGCGATGCGTGGAAGACATGGGTCATCGCCGGCAGGGACGGGATGTAGATGTCGGTGGCGGCCCCGCCCAGGGGGACCATGATCAGCATTGAGACAAAGGCGCGTTTCCGCTGCCCGATGCTCAAGTGGTCGCCGTGGGCCATCAGGCACACCTCATCCCGCCGACACTCGGACAAGGGTCCTGACTGTGAAACCCGATCCGCGCACAGGAGAAACAGGACATTCTTGGGGCATGCATTTGGAACTCAAAACCGCGTCTATGCTGCCTCAAGCACGTTTTATAACACGAAGAATAATCAGCAACAAAATAGCCCCCGCGGTGGCCGTGCCAACTGAACCTATCAGGCCTCCCCAGGAAATTCCGAGCAATCCGAATACAAAACCGCCGATAACTGCTCCGATGATACCCACAATGATATCGCCCAGCAGTCCGAAACCGCGCCCCTTGGTGATGAGACCGGCCAGCCAGCCCGCCAAGGCACCAATTGCCAGAAAGATCAACAGTCCTGTCATGAGAAGACTCCTTTCCCCCTCCAATAGGTTTCAAAATTTAGTATTTAAGCCAAATGATCTGGTATGGCTCCATCGTGAGAGGCCATGGGTCCGTTTCAGGTACGATCTCCCGGCTTGCGGTCATTTCGAAAAGCGCTTTATGGCCCATACCCATCTCCCGAAGCGGTATGGCCACGGATAAGGCCGCACTGGAGACATTGATGATGCTCAATACGCGCGATTCAAGATCAGGAGACGTTCGTTTAACGACAAACGCCCCGCGGCCCAAATCGAGAACTTCCTGTCCACCGTTGGGATGAAATGCAGGCTCATTGACCCGCAGTTCGAGGAGCCTGATGTAGCTCTCGGCGATTCGTGCCGGGATCGTGTTCCGATCACCGAACGCTTTAAGAAGCGCTCGTTCGTTGATGGCGCCCCGGTTGATGCTGCGGTATGTCCCGTCGCGGTACACGGCCTCCACATCATTGGCAGAACCGAACATGCTCAACAAATAGATGCCGGGGACCCCCCGCAGCACCAGAGCGACGGCACGGGAGGCGATGAAGCGCGCCACCTGCAATTCCACGGTCTCGTCGGCGTTTTTCCGGTTCAGTGCGCTGAACCATGTGATGTTCAACTCATAAGGGCTTTCAGTGCCGTCTCCGTTATCCTTCATGGACACGAAGCCGCCGTGATCCCTGACCCTGTGGCACAAGGCGGCTATTTGCCCGCGGGTTAAGACGTCCTGTGCCCCAAGGAGTCCCACGCCGTCGTGGGAATCGAGAAAGTTGAAAAATACGGTCGTGTTCGAGGGCGGGACAAGGTCTTTGGCCCATCGTGTAAGGACCCTGGAATCCTCTGTCAGAAAGGTGTGGAGCAAGATGGGGGGAAGCGCGAAATTGTAAACCATCTGTGCCTCATCCGAACCGTCTCCGAAATAGATGATATTGTCACTGTGGCGCACGTTGGTTTCCGTGACGATGCCCACATGGGACGCGGCCACGTCAAACACGTCACGAATCAGCTTCACAATTTGATGGGTCTGCTCAAGATGCGCACAGGAAGTCCCCAGTTCGTACCAGAGATAGGTGACAGCGTCCAGCCGGATGAGATCCGCCCCCCTTCGAACGTAGTGAAGCAGGAGTTCCAGCACGTAAATGAGGATTTTCGGGTGCTTGTAGTTGAGATCGATTTGATCCGCTGAAAAGGTGGTCCAGAGAAACCTGGGCCCGTCAACGGTGGGAAACTCCGTGAGCAAAGGAGTGGTCCGGGGCCGGAGGACCAGTTTCAAACGCTCATCATCGCCGGCCGTGCGCGTTGAGAAAGAGATGAAGAAGTCCCGAACGTCGGGATCACCGTCCAGAAACTGCTGGAAAACTTCGCTCTTGGACGAGATATGGTTGAGGACCCCGTCGAACATCAGCTTGAACGAAGCGGCGATATCCTCAATTTCTTCCCATGTCCCCAGACTCGCATCCACCTGCTTGTAGGACGTCACCGCAAAACCCCTGTCCGAAGAATAGGGGTAGAAGGGGAGGATGTGCAACGTGGTAATGAGGCCGTGAAAGAATACCGTGGCAAAATCCGCCAGGGTCTTGAGCGGAGATCTGTTTTTGGAGACAATCAGGTCTCCGTAGGTGATCAGCACCACGTCCTTTTCAGTGAACCGCTCGGTGGGATCGAAGCCTTTTTCAGCGTCAATAATCTCCGGTGTGGCGTGGGCGCAGTGGACCCTTATGGTACGCGCCACCTCTCCATAGATGTCATCCGCACGGACACTCCCATACAGGAACCGGATCCGTTCTCGTATGCGGTGTGCCATGGGTTTGGGGATCTCCACCAACGGTTTGGTGTAATCCGGTTCCAGCCGATAGCAGGGCCTTTTTGAATATCCGTCTAAAACCCATTTTTTGTTTGAGCTGGGTTGGACCATGCCTGTCTTTATCTCCATTCATGCTCCAGTTTTTCATGGCCTCGGCGGATTGTTCAAGCATAGGAAAATCCCCCTTGTGGGTCAAGGGAAATGAGGCGCGCCACGGGGAATGCGTCTCAAAAGGGAACGGCGAAACCGGGAATCGCGTCCATATTGTCGGTGGATCCGGGTGGCGGGTTTTGTTTGACATCAAAGGGCGGTTTCCATAGAATCAGGATCATACTCTCTATCTATTATCCCTAAAGCGTAAGCAACAAAAGACTCATTGTCACTCACCTGCCGCTCCGTGGCGTAAGGGTAACCGCGGTGTCCGACAAAACAGGAGGGATAACCTAGCGAATACAGACCAAAGGGAAACCCCTTAAGATAAGATGCAAAACCTTTGATGGAGGCACCCATGGCCAGAATACTTTTTTTGTGCATGCTCTCATTGGTGATGACCATCGCCTCGCCCGCCCTGGCGGAACTGATCCTGTACAGCACTATCGAACCGCCACAACAAATGATGGAAAAGGGCGAGTTGACCGGGATAGGTGTGGATGTGGTACGTTCCATCCACAATGAATTGAAGTGCCCGGAAAAGATCAAGGTGTATCCATGGGCGCGCAGCATGTCACTGGCAAAGAAACATCCCAATTCCGGGATTTTTCTGGGGGCCATGACGCCGGACAGGGCGCCTTTCCTGGAAAAGGTCGGTCCGATTTTGCAGAAACGCTACTGGCTGTATACCCGAACGGATACCCCGATTGAAATCCACAACCTTGAGGACGCCAAGAAGGTCAAATCCATTGCGAGCATGCACGACGATGTTCGAATCCGTTTTCTTCAGAACAAGGGTTTTCAGAATCTCAGGCCCACCGCTGACCACACCGAAGGTTTGCAGCTTCTGCTGATGGGCCGCGTGACACTCTGGACCAATTCGGACTGGGAAATAGGCTCTAACCTGAGAACCTTGGATGTCAATCCGGAAAAAATCAAACCGGCGTTCGAAATGTTTCGAACCTTCAATCATATCCTGATCAACAACAAAAGTGATCCCGAATTGATTGAGCGCTGGCGCAAAGCGCTGAAACGCCTCAAGGACAACGGTACCATGGACAGAATCGCCCGGAAATGGGGAGAAAAGCTGGGCTTGGATCTCTACTTTGACAAACAGTCGGATGCCATCGGAATAAACTACGGAAAACCTTGATATTTTTTTGGGCAAACTTGATCTCAACCCTACGTCGTCCACCCATCAGGGGTAACAATGCTGAGAACGTTGCTTGGATTGCTCATACTCCTACCCGGTTTGGTGTTTGCCTCCCAGGGACCCACCAAATCCCGGGAAGCCCTTCCAGGTGACCAACCGTCCAAGATCCCGGCTGTCACCTCTCCAATCCGACTCACCCAAAAGGAACAGGCATTCTTAAAGGCCCATCCCGTTATACGGGTGCACAATGAACTGGATTGGCCCCCGTACAACTTCCATGAACTCGGAAAGCCTCAGGGGTTGAGTATTGATTATATGAATATGCTCATCCGAAGACTGGGAATCCACATCCAATATATAAGCGGCCCCACATGGGATGATTTCTTGGGAAAAATCAAAGAAGGACAACTGGATGTGATGCTCAATATGGTCAGGACCGAACAACGCTCCGCATATATGTGTTTTACCGATGTCTACCTTGATGTGCCCACCGTGGTCTACACGCAGGAAGGGAGACTTCCCATCCGTTCTTTGAAAGAACTGGAAGGTGGGACCGTCGCGGTTCCGGCCGGTTTTTTCTACGAGGAAATGCTCAGGCGGTATTGTCCCAAGATCAAACTGCTCCCTTTCAGAAATGTTCGGGATTGCCTCGAAGCAGTGGCTTTCGGCAGGGTGGATGCAACATTGGGTGCTCCCGGTGTTGTTGAATATCTAATGAAAAAACACAGTATTTACAATATTTCGCCGTCAATGCGCGTAACGGACACCCGTTTTTCTTCCCCCTTGAGAATAGCCGTGCGGAAAGACTGGCCCATACTTCGTGATATTCTGCAGAAAGCGATGAACACCGTCACCGAACCGGACATGATCGCATTGAGAAGCCGCTGGTACGAGGCCGGAGAAAAGGCGTTGGCGTTGCCCGCTCCGGCGCCGTCTGACCTAAATTATGCCGGAATTGCAAGACAAATGGGGACCACCCTGGGAGATCATCTGTGGCGATACCGCAAGGATATGGTCAAAAGCACCTTGCTTAACAGCCTCAACAACTACCCCCTTCAAGGGGTCGTCCTTGAAGACAAAGGCATGCTGGAATTCCATGCCGCCTGGAAAGATGAAACCGGCGTTCACTTCCGGATGAGCGATTCTCCACCCCGGCTGCCGGAGACGGACACGTTGGCAAAGGTGATTGAAAAGGTGAGCTACGAGGGGGAGGATCTGGGCCTCCTCACCCTGTACGTGAAAGGAGACAAGAAGCGGATTGCCCTCAGCAAAGTTGAGCAGACGTACTTGAGGCGCAAGGGAACCCTTCGGATGTGTGTCGATCCTGACTGGATGCCTTACGAACGCATCAATGAAAAGGGCGAACACGAAGGGATGGCGGCGGATTTCATCCGGCTCTTTGCCAAACGCCTTCATCTGAAGATTGCGCTGGTCCCGACGAAGAGCTGGGCGGAAAGCCTGGAAAAGGCCAAATCCGGAGGGTGCGACTTCCTTTCATTCTTAAACAAAACACCTGAGCGTTCCGAATATCTGACCTTTACCGAACCGATTGTGGTTTCTCATAATGTCATCATCGCCCGAGAGGACCAGGAATACATGCCGGACATCAAAGATGCGCTGCACATGCGTATCGGGATGGTGAAAGGATACGCCAATGAGGAACGGACAAAAAAGGATCTTCCCGATGCCAAACTCGTCTATGTAAAGAGTCTGGATGATGGTCTTAAAAAAGTCTCCGACGGCAAAATTGACGTGATGATCGAAGGGCTTCTCAGTGCCGGTCTGAGAATCAGCGAATTGGGATTGGCCAATTTGAAGATCGCCGGACAGACGTCCTACAAGGATGAATACCGTATCGGAGTGAGAAAAGACGAACCCATCCTCCTGGATGTTCTGGACAAGGCGGTCAGGAGCCTCGATCCTCTGGAAAAAAATGAAATCATTCGGCGGTGGGTTTCGGTGAAGTTCGAGCGGGGTTTTGATTACGGGTTGTTGTGGAAGATTCTGGCCGGCATAGCCCTGTTATTTGCCGGCACGTTCTTCTATATCCGAAAGCTCGCAGCTCTCAACAAAGCGCTTTCGGCGGCCAAGGAAAAGGCGGAGACCGCCACCAGGGCCAAATCCGACTTTCTGGCCAATATGAGCCATGAATTGCGGACGCCCCTCAATGCCATCCTGGGCTTTTCCCAGCTCACGGCCCAAAGGGAGGGACTTCAGGATGACGTGAAGGAGAATCTCTCCATCATTAACCGAAGCGGCAGGCACCTGTTGAAAAACATTAATTCCGTGCTTGAAATGTCCAAGATTGAAGCGGGAATCGATACGCTGACGGTTCAACCGTTCGATTTTGTGCGCATGCTCGAGGACATGGAATCTCTCATCAGGATCAGGGCCGATCAAAAAGGGCTCCTCCTGACATTTGAACGTGACGTGAACGTCCCCCGCTACATTATGTCTGACGAGAACAAAATAACGCAAATATTGATGAATATACTGGGAAATGCCGTCAAGTACACCGACCAGGGAGGGGTGACGGTACACATCTCAACTGAAAGGGATAATGCTTCATCCGGAAAAGAGGAGAGGGAAACGCGTCTTCGGATGGAGATCTCGGACACCGGTATCGGGATACCGGCGGATGAGATAGAGACGATTTTCAGCCCTTTTGCCAGAGCAAGCACCCAAGGCAGACCAAAAGAAGGAACCGGTCTGGGGCTTGCCATCACCCGGAAGAACGCCGACCTGCTGGGGGGGACCTTACGTGTTCGGAGCACCGTGGGATCCGGAACGACCTTCATCCTGGCCATCAACGTGGCAGTGGTGGGACCCGAGGAAAGAGATTCGAAGAAAAGCAGGCCCCCCGTCATCGGCATCGAACCCGGATCCTTGGCGCCCGACGGCGCCGGTTTCAGGATCCTCTTGGTGGACGATCAAAAAGAGAACAGACTGTGGTTGAGCAAGGTGATTTCACGGGCGGGATTTGAGGTCATGGAGGCGGACAACGGCCTGGAGGCCGTTGATCTGAATGAAAGCTTCAAACCCCATTTGATCTGGATGGATATCCGCATGCCGGTGATGGACGGAAAGGAGGCGACGAAACGGATCCGGTCAAAGGGGGACTCGTGGAATCAGCCGGTCATCATCGCCCTTTCCGCGTCCGTATTCAAAGAGGAGGAAGCCGAATGCGTTGCGTCGGGCTGCGATGACTTCGTTCAGAAACCGGCGAGTATCGATGACATTTTCGGAAAAATGTCCGAGCATCTTCAAGTCCGATATGTATATGATGAGACGGATGAATCCATGGACGCGGTTCCAAAGAAACGGGCCGTTGGCAATCTTGCAGAGGAGATAGGATCCCTTTCTCCGGACCTGATGCGTGAGCTTCAGGAATCTCTGGAGGAGGCGGATGTGTCAAGGGTTGGCGAGGCCATCAAGAACATTTCGCCGGAGAATCCCCCTCTGGCTGAATCCCTGGAAATCTATGCCAGGGATTTTGCTTACGGCGAGCTGCTTGATGCCGTCTGGCGGGCCAAGGAAATCGTGAGGGAGATTCCTTATGCCAAAGGCGCATGATCGGATGCGAAATCATATGAGTGCAAGACACGGTTGGCGGGCCCGGTTGGGAGGGGAACCATGCGTCTTTTATCCATGATTGAGCCGAACCTCGAAGGTCTCGAAGCGGAATATCGCTCACATTTCCTTGAAAGAGACGTCAGGTCAGCGAGTATCGGTTTGATTTTTCTTATCTTTGCTTTTTCCGTGATGGGTTACAATGACTACGGTATCTTCGGGATTTCCGAACAGTTCTGGCTGCTCTTGCTTTGCAGATCCATTTGCGTGGCCGGTCTCGTCACAATGATCTGTCTCATCAACAGAACCGACAGTGTGACAACCTGCGATCGGGTTCTTCTGACCGGCATCGTCATGGGCTTTATCTGTCTTGCCTATATCGATTCCACAAGGCCGCCCCTCATGTACCCTCGAATTCTCTGGGATATGTTGGCGATACTTGGCGCCTATTTATTCTATCCAAACTATCTGATCTTTCGTGCCGCCCCCCCTTTCCTGTTTTCCATTGGTACGGTTCTCATGGAGCTCTACAAGGATCAACCGCCGGATTCCTCCTGGTTGAACTCGATGATACTCGCCATGTGTGCGGCCAATGTCATGGGGATTGTTGTCAGCACCAGTTGGAATCGCATGCGTCGGGGGGTATTTAAGGCTGCCGTAGATGGCCGGCAAATCGAGAAAAAATTGGCTCAAGCACTGGAAACAGCCGAGCAACTGCGGATTGAAGCGCAGGAGGCAAACAAGGCGAAGAGCGCGTTCTTGGCCAATATGAGCCATGAATTGCGAACGCCCCTCAATGCCATCCTGGGCTTTTCCCAGCTCACGGCCCAAAGAAAGGGGCTTCAGGATGACGTGAGGGAGAATATTTCCATCATTAACCGAAGCGGCAGGCACCTGTTGAAACACATTAATTCCGTGCTTGAAATGTCCAAGGTTGAAGCGGGAATCGATACGCTGACGATCCAACCGTTCGATGTTTTGAGCATGCTGGAGGACATGGAATCCCTCATCAGGATCAGGGCCGATCAAAAAAGGCTCGACCTGGCATTTGAGCGAGACGTGAACGTCCCACGGCACATTATCTCCGACGAGAGCAAAATAACCCAAATATTGATGAACATACTGGGAAATGCCGTCAAATACACCGATGAAGGAGCGGTGACGGTACATGTCTCAACTGAAAGGGATGGCGCTCTATCAGACAAGGAAAATGGGAAAACGTGTCTTCAGATCGAGATCTCGGACACCGGCATAGGGATACCGGCGGATAAGATAGAGACGATTTTCACCCCTTTTGCTCGGTTAAAAACCCATGGAAGAGTGGAAGAAGGAACCGGCCTGGGCCTTGCCATCACCAAGAAGAACATCGACCTCCTGGGGGGAAGCCTGCGGGTGGAAAGCACCTTTGGCGCAGGGACGAAATTCAGTATCCACATCAATGTGGGCGTTGTCGGGCCAAATGGGATCGAATCGGTGAATGGCCCGCCGCCCGTCATTGGCATCGAACCCGGCTCTTCGGCGCCCGACGGCGCCTGTTTCAGGATCCTCTTGGTGGACGATCAAAAGGAGAACAGGCTGTGGTTGAACAGGCTGATTTCACGGGCGGGATTTGAGGTCATGGAGGCCGACAACGGTCAAGAGGCCCTTGATCTGAACGAGCGCTTCAAACCCCATTTGATCTGGATGGATATCCGCATGCCGGTGATGGACGGAAAGGAAGCGGCGACACGGATCCGGTCTAAGGGCGCCTTGGGGAATCAACCGGTGATCATCGCCCTTTCCGCGTCCGTATTCAAAGAGGAGGAAGCCGAATGCATTGCATCGGGCTGCGATGATTTTGTTCAGAAACCGGCGAGTATCGATGTCATTTTCAAAAAGATGTCCGAGCATCTTGAAGTGAGATATGTATATGATGAAACAAATGAACACACGGACACGATTCCCGGCAAACGGTCTGTTGATGAACTGGCACAGGAGATCGGTTTGCTTTCACCGGTCCGCATGCGTGAGCTTGAGGAATCGCTGGAAGAGGGGGATGTGTCCAAGGTTCGCGAGGCCGTCAAGAAGATCGGTTCGGAGAACCCGCGCCTTGCTGAATCTTTGGAAATCTATGCCAGGGACTTTGCCTACGGTGAACTGCTTGATGCCGTCCGGCAGGCCAGGGAAACGGTGATGGAGGATCGATATGCAAAACGCAAATAACCCGATATCCGGAAACATTCTTATCGTTGATGATACCCCCGCGAACATACGGGTGTTGGTGGAAGTGCTGTCCGCAAGGGGACATCAGGTCCGTTCCGCCACTTCAGGGGAGCGGGCCCTGGGGACCATTCGGAAGAAAAAACCGGATCTGGTCCTCCTCGATATCCGCATGCCCGGCATGGACGGCTATGAGGTGTGTCGCGAACTCAAGGCCCATCCGGAAACCGAGAACATTCCGGTCATATTCTTGAGTATGGCTTCGGAGATTGAAGACAAGTTGGTGGCCTTTCAGGTGGGGGGGGTCGATTACATAGCCAAACCGATCCAGATCGAAGAAGTCATCGTGCGCGTGGAAAACCACCTCAAACTACGTTCCATGGAGGAGGCCCTGCGCCGGAGCGAGGCCCGGTTCCGAAGGATTTACGAAGAAGCGCCGGTCATGATCCATTCCGTTGATGAGCAGGGGATCGTCAGAAACGTCAATTCCAAATGGATTGAGAAGATGGGGTACGGGAGAGATGAAGTGATGGGAAAACCCATTGGAGACTTTATGACCGAGGCCTCCCGTGACCAGATGGGTGATGTATTGCCGCGGTTCTGGCGGGACGAGAAAATCTCTGAATTGCCGCGTCAATTTGTGAAAAGGGATGGCACGGTGATGGATGTGCTATTGGACTCGGTTCTGTTCGAGGATCCGATTCTCGGCAAAGTCGGTGTTTCAAGCATGCTGGACATCACCCGCCGCAAACGTGCCGAGGAAAACTTCAAGGTGCTGTACAAGGAATCCAAGGAAACCGAACACCTGTACCGCTCCCTCCTTGAATCGTCACTCGATCCCATTGTCACCTATGACATGGAAGGACACGTCACCTTTGTCAACAATGCCTTCATAGAGACATTCGGTTGGACCAAAGAGGAACTGGCAGAAGGCGTGCCGTACACTCCCGATAGCGAAAGAGAGGTAACCTACCAAAACGTCATGAAGGTGACCCGCGAGGGTATCCCGTTGAGGAACTTTGAGACCAGAAGACTCACGAAACATGGGGGCCTCATCGACGTGAACATCAGCGCATCCCGGTTCAACGACCACGAAGACAGGCCCGCGGGAATGCTGGTGATTCTTCGCGACATCAGCGAGCGTAAGCAAGCTGAGAAGGATTTGGCCGAAACCCTCGAGACCACCAGACGGCTTCGAGACGAAGCACAAAAGGCAAACAGGGCCAAAAGCGAATTCGTGGCCAACATGAGCCACGAGATCAGAACCCCCATGAACGCCATCATCGGCTTTACGGACCTAGCCCTTCGAATGGACCTTTCACGGAAATTGAGAAATTACCTGACAAAGATCCGCTCTTCTTCCAAATCGCTTCTCGGAGTCATCAACGATGTCCTCGATTTTTCCAAGATCGAAGCCGGCCGGCTTGACATGGAGTCGGTTCCATTCGACGTGAGAAATGTCGTCAGAAGGATGAGTGACGTGGTTTGCACAAACGAAGCGTGCAGTGACATTGAATTTCTCATCTCCATTGATCCGGACGTTCCGAGCGCACTCGTGGGGGATCCCCTGCGGCTGGAGCAGGTCCTCACCAATCTCTCCAACAACGCGGTAAAGTTCACAACAGATGGAGAAGTCCTTGTCAAAGTGGAATCCATGGACAAGACCGGGGATAAGGTTGTTCTGAAATTCTCGGTCAGGGATACGGGCATCGGTATCGAAGCCGATAAACTGCCCACATTGTTCGATCCCTTCACCCAGGCCGACGGCTCCACCACGCGGAAGTTCGGGGGATCGGGTCTGGGTCTGACCATCTGCCGAAGGCTGATCAATCTGATGGGAGGGGAGATCGAAGTGGAGAGCGCGACCGGGAAAGGAAGCCTTTTCACGTTCCAATTGGCATTCCAAGCATTGCCCCGGAAGATGCCGGTCCATTACCCGACCCCTTTCGACATGCGCGGCATGCGCGTCCTTATGGTAGACGACAATGCCATGTCCCGGGAGATACTCGAAATGATGCTGAACGCCTATGATTTCCGCGTGACCGCGGTATGCAATGGCACGGAGGCGCTGGAAGAGCTGATTGCCGCTGACGGAAACGATCCTTACAGTCTTGTGCTGCTTGATTGGAAAATGCCCGGCATTGACGGCATTGAAACGGCGAGGAGAATTGACCGTGAGGAGGGGCTGTCGGGTCGGATACCCAAGATCATCATGGTAACCGCCTTTGGCACGGAAGATGTGCGAACATCGGCCGAAAAGGCGGGTATTGACGGGTATCTCACCAAGCCGGTCCAGCCTTCCCTGCTTCTCGACACCATCATGAACGTGTTTGGGAAGGCCGTCCCGGAAATCTCCAGTGATGCCCGGGCAAGAGCCTCGGAAGCCCTGGACGCGGCGAACATCAGAGGCGCCCGTATCCTCATTGCCGAGGATAACGAAATCAACCGGGAAGTGGCGAAAGAAATTCTGGAAGGCGCGGGAGTCGTCGTCCATATGGCACGGAACGGAAAGGAGGCGGTGGAGGCCGTTCATGAATCGGAATTCCATGCCGTGCTGATGGATATTCAAATGCCCGAAATGGATGGATTTGAAGCAACCCGTTTGATCCGGTCCGATGCCCGTTTCAAGAATCTTCCCATCATCGCCATGACCGCCCACGCCATGAGAGGAGATCGTGAGAAGTGCCTGGCAGGGGGCATGGATGATCATGTCCCGAAGCCGGTCAATACAAAAGAGCTCTTTCCGACGCTCAGCAAATGGATCTCTCTGCAAAACAAGTCCGTGGGAAGGGATGCCGGGGTTTCCCGGGAAACGGAAACAATTGTGGATGAATCGTGGGAACCCTTGGACGGCTTCAACGTGAAGGAGACCTTGGATCGATTGGGAATCGGATGGCCGGTGTTGCGTAAACTGCTCATCAAATTCAAGTCCAATCATTCCGGTTCCCTGGGGAATCTGGTTGCCGCCCTCGATACGGGCGATGCTGAAACGGCTCGAGGCATCGCCCATGGGGTCAAGGGCATGTCCGGCAATCTGGGCGCCACTGACCTGCATGTGGCGGCCAAGGATCTTGAATCGAGCATCAAGAACGGAGCGGTTGACCGGATGGATACACATCTGGAAAGATTTTCCAATGCCTTCCATCAGGCCATGGGGGGGTTATCGGCATTGGAGCCGCCAGTTGAAAACAGCGAATTCTCAGCCGATGGGATAAGTGAGGAAACCGAAGCGCCGGCGCCAAAGAGGTGTGCCCCGCTGATGTTCGAGCTGGCGGGACTGATGAAATCATGCGACTTCGCGTCAAGGGACAAATTTCAAAAGTTGCGGGAAAACCTGGACAATGACCGTTTCGGACTTCACATGGCGGGAATCGAAAAACACCTTTCGCGATATGAATTCGAAGAGGCCCTGACAGCGTTAGCGAAACTGGCTGAAACCATTGGCGTGGATTTGGATTAGGCTCTTGGGGCCGTCCGAACGACAACATGTTGTGAATAAAAATCTGAATATCAGCTCGCAATTCCGAGATAAATTTCCTTGACATCGATCGACGGTAACATGCAAACAGAACAAAAAAGTACCAAGATAAACACATCCAAATATCCAACACGAAAACGTAAC
>JANQDY010000153.1 GCA_028278625.1 Thermodesulfobacteriota bacterium | reverse complement strand
GTTACGTTTTCGTGTTGGATATTTGGATGTGTTTATCTTGGTACTTTTTTGTTCTGTTTGCATGTTACCGTCGATCGATGTCAAGGAAATTTATCTCGGCATTGCGAGCTGATATTCAGATTTTTATTTACAACATGTTGTCGTTCGGACGGCCCTAAGGGCCTATGGCTTGCGGCCCCAGACGTCTGCTTTGGCACAGAAAAGGAGCGCAATGGGTAGACCCGACGGCAGACTTGGCAAGCGTCTTTAATATCCAGTGGCTCTCAATGGTATTGTTGGCTTTTCAATGGATCATGAATGATCTCCCGAAATCACCCGCCATTTGGCGAACTGGCCGACGCGGCTCAGGTCGACATCATAGGCACAACATGGCATGGTTAAGTGATCATACAATTTGGCGAGCATGAGAAGCCGGGGGGATGAGACCATCGAGCCCTCAATTTTAATTCCTTCCTCCCACCCCGTAAAGAGCAGTGGCGGCGCAATGGGCTTAAAGCCAACGCTGGAGTAGAGCCTGTAAACCTGATTATCCAAAATGGCACTGAGCATGACATACTCACTGCCGATGTGCCTGAGAACCTGACGAAAGTAGAGCCAGATTTGGTAGGAGTCGACCTTACCCCGTATTGCGGGTATCGTATATAGCTTGTACAGCTCACTGATTTTACCGGTCTTCCTCAAAAGGCGCCAATCGGGAAGAAGCGTTTTGTTTTCAAAAGCCTCATAGATTTCAAATGGCCCTGAGGAATAGGGGATAATGGCAACCCCTCCGACAACCTGAGAATCCAAAGTGGCGACGATGGTGATCCTCTTTTCCAGTTGCCGGGGCGTCGGTATGACAATGCGTTTGTCTTTCAGTTCTTCATGGAGAACGGTTTTGGCGATATTGAGGAACGCTTGGATCTGTGCCGGTTCCCTTGTGACTTGAAAACGGACGGAATTAATCTCGACCTGTGGAAACTGTCTGTTCATAATACCCTCCTCTTCCAGGCTCAGACTTTTCTGAACCGGTGTTTTGAAAACCTGACGATCCCGGTTTGGTCCACATCGTAAACACATTGGGGCATGGGGAGCTGATCGTACAGCTTCATCATCATCAGCATTTGAGGAGATGCATTCGATGTTTCCGGATACGGTTTTTCTTCATGATCTACGAGATCCATGGGGATGGTCATGGGTCTGAAACCAACGGTTGAATACAGCATGAATGCATTGTTCCTCACGAGAGCGTTTACGATGACGTATTCGCTTCCGAGGGTTTTCATTACGTTTCCGAGATACTCCCAGAATTTAGTGACATTAATTTTCCCGCGCGCGCCGGGAAGGGAGAAGAATTTGCACATCTCGCCAATCTCTCCGAATTCCCGCAGCAACCGCCAATCCGGCAGCAATATGGTCGGTCTCAAAGACCCCATCAAATAGAAAGGCCCATTGGCAGGGGGAACGATGAGTAAGCCCGCTATGACTCTGCCGTCGACTTTTCCAACCAGTGCTGTCTTTTGCCGGATTTCCTCGACGTCGGGAATGGGGTAATCCTTCTCTCCCCACTCATCGCGAGTGACCGATTTCATAACGTCCAAATATCCGTTGATTTCATCAGAACTTGACGCAATATTGAAATCAACGGAGTCGATTGTAGCGGTGGGAAAATCAGTCATCGTTTCCTCCTTCGGATTCCGTGCCCTCGATCACACAACCAGGTCATCGCTTTTCAAAACGGTATTTTGAAAACGCCAGGATCCGGGTTTGGTCCACATCGTAAACACATGGGTGCATGGGAAGGTGATCGTATAGCTTCTTCATCATCAAGAATGCAGGTGTGATCATTGATTCTTTTGGATAAGGCTTGCCTTCGCCATCTAAAGAATCCATCGGAATCGTCAAAGGTTTGAAGCCAAAGGTTGAATATAGGATGAATACATTGTTTTTGACGTTAGCCCCTATCATTACATATTCGCTTCCCATTGCTTTCAGGACTTCGTTCACATATTCCCAGAATTTGATCATATCAATTTTACCCCGTACACTGGGATGGGCAAAGAGCTTGGACACTTCGGCTATCCGACCATATCTCCTCAATGTGCGCCAATCCGGTACCAGCATGGCCGGGCTATACTGTTTCAACAATTCG
Organism: Thermodesulfobacteriota bacterium; assembly: GCA_028278625.1. Next base: position 2,176 of record JANQDY010000153.1, on the reverse strand, counting down.
AGAGGATCGCTTGACGGTGGATGTATGGCCAAGCCGCCTATTACCTTACCGTCAATTTTTCCAACCATGACTTTCTTATGCTTAAAATCTTCTATCGCAGGGATCGGGTAACTTTTGTCATTCCACTCATCATAAGCGACCGCTTTTACAACGCCCAAATAAGCATTGATCTCATCCGGGTTTGCGGTCAGGTGTAAATCAACGGAGCCGATTGTAGCGGTGGGAAAGTCCGTCATATAATACCTCCTTTGGTTTCAGTCCCCTCGATTGCGAAACTATCCGGCGGCTTCCACCAGACGCATGCCCATTTTCGGCACGTGATAGATCTTCTTTCCATTGACCCAGAGACGCCCTTCAGCCTCCACGTAACGGCCGAATCGGTTTTCTCCTTCCTCCAGTATTTCAATATCGAAAACCACGCTTTCATTCTCCGGCACCACCTGGCCCCGATAGTGCCACTCCGTCTTCCGGTCCGGGAGGCAGGGATGAAAAGCGGGCCGGGTCAGCCCTTCCCCCATCCCCTTGTGGAGCATATGAAACTGGATCAACTGGACAATGGCCTCAACACCCAGGGATCCGGGCTGTACGGGATCCGTAAAGAAGTGGGCCTTGAAGTACCAGTCCGAGGGATCCACCGCTTTTTCCGCCCGCCATTGGCCCTTTCCCCCCTTGCCCCCCTCGGGCCAATAGCCGGTGATGCGGTCGATCATCAGAAGTTTTGATGCCGGCAGCCGTCCCCCCCCTTCACCGAAGTAAGGTCCGGGAAAGGGCCTTAAATCGAGGGTGAAGTCGTTGGGGGCCGTGAGGACCGATCGCTCCTCTTCAGTATAGTCCAGGCCTTTCTGGTCAATAAAGGCCGAGGGCGGGAAAAAGCCGAAGGCGGTATCCAGGGTGAAGATTTCATCGGTCCCGGCATAGCAGTGGACATCGAATTTGACGATAATCATATGGCCCATCTTGGAGTGGGCCGTCAGCGCCACGGTGGTGCGGATGGTCTTGTCTTTGGGGGTTATGGCCCGGTGAACGGTTCCGTCTCCGTCCAGGTTGCGGAAGAGGAGGTGTGGAACCGGATGAACGTCTTTTTCCAGGTTGAACGTGGCCAGCCAGCCGCAGGGCTGAAGCGCCACTTCCATCAGCACGCAAAAGGGCATGACCGGGTCCGAGTTTTCCCGGAAATACCACACATCCCCGGGGACGTCATACAACAGCTCCAGATTGGAGCCCACCGTGGGCGACCCCATGACCCCTTCCAGCCGGGTGATCCGGGTCATGAAATGGTAGGGCGGATTGGGCAGCCGGGGGCTCGGCACAGGCCCGTCATAGCGGGCGAACTGAGGTCCGAAGGCTTTGGACGGCCGCCCCAGGGCGCAGTTCATCAGGGATTTGTAATCCAGGGGAAAGTCGCCCACATGGGCCAAGGGCCGGTCGTCTTCGGTTTCCCAGGCGGATTCCAGCCGGTCTTCCGCCGGCCAATCCGGAACCAGGCACACCGCGGCCCGTTCCGCCAGAAGCGCTTTCAAGCCGTCCACCGTGCAGAGAATGTGCGCATAAAGGGTGATGATGCCCTCTTCGTCCGTGATGTCATCCACAAAGATCTCGTAGATCAGTTCCCTGGAAGAGGGGTTGACTTCGCCCCGGCAGAGATAGTTCACGGCGTGGTTTTGCTTCGGTTCGAAGCGCCACCCGTCTCTCTTGAGGGTGTGGCCCAGGGCCGTCAGAAAGAAGGCCAGCATCTGCTGGCACCCGTTGGCCATGAGGGTGCCGGGCATGCAGGGATCGTTTTTGAAATGGCCGTCCAGAAAACAGCCCTCATTGGTGACCGGTTGTACCGCCCGCAAATAGCCGCGTCCCACGGCCCCCCCTTTAGGATCGAAGTCGGTGATTTCGTGGATGAAATTGAGCCGGCCCCCCTCGGTTCCGGGAGATCGGTGGTGGGTTCTGGCCCGGGAAAACGCGTCTCCGAAGCATTTCCAGATTTCGCCATTTGCATAGGCCGCGGTTTCTTCCCGGTTGAAGGATCTTTTCCGGGTTACGCAGGGACCGGGAATCATGGAGGGGTTATCCGTAAATTTATCGGCGGTCGGTTCCCAGATCGCTCCCTGGGAGGCCGACAGTTCCCCTCTGTTGAAAAAGCCGGCATGGCCGTTCCGGACCTGTGACCGTATCTGCCCGCCGA
>JANQDY010000150.1 GCA_028278625.1 Thermodesulfobacteriota bacterium | reverse complement strand
CCCACAATCACCGGTTTTCCCCTTAGTTCCGGGTTATCCAGGACCTCAACCGCCGGATAAAAGGCGTCCATATCCAGATGAATGATCGATCTGTGCGTTGTTTCACGGTCCACTGCCGCCGCCTTCTGGTGATGGGGTCTTTTCATTTTTGAAAAACGTTACGTCCCACTCAAGGGTCACGATGTCATGACGGAGGATGTAGGTTCCGGAGTCATCCCCCGCAACCTTGAAATATCGGTGATCCGGAGCGATCCAACGGTCCAGTACCTCTCCTATTTCAATCAAGCGTTGGTCAATCCAGAACCGCCTTGGCGTCTCTTCTCCCCGGTAACCTGAATAGCATTCAACCCGTATTTTCATGGGCATTTCACAATCGGCTTGAAATCGGCTTTTCCAAAAATGGAATATCTTACCGAACCCCTTGGAAAAAGAAAACCCTGAATCCCCGAAGAATTCTTCTTGACAATCCGCCGGATATCTGCAATAAATTCCATATACAGAATAAAGTTTTTTATATGCAAAAATCAACCTACATTGAAAGAGTGCCGGCAGCGGATCAAGCGGTTCGGATCCTTTTCTGCCTGGCTGACAACGCTCCGCACAGGCTCAGACTGGCGGATATCTGTCAGCAGGTGGGCATCAATAAGAGCAAAGGGTATTCTCTGCTCAACACTCTTGCCCACCATGGCCTGGTCCGGAAAGACCCCCGCAGCAAGACATACGCACTGGGATTGGAACTGCTCACGCTGTCGCGCAAGCTGCTGGACAATCTGGAATACAGGGAACTGACATCACCCCACCTGGAGAACCTCTCCCGGACCACTCAGGCCACCGCCCTTTTCTGCGTGCGGAAGGGCAGAAAGGCCTATGTGGCCGCCAAGCAAGAGGCGTTGGAACCGATTGGGGTGAATATTCGGGTGGGACATGTGTTTCCCGCCACCCATGGCGCACACGGCTTGGCCATGGCGGCTTTCCTCCCCCCCGACCAAATTGAAATGCTGCTTGAGCAGCCCAAGCTTTACTTTCTGGGCAATCCGGCTGACACCGCCAAACGGCTCGGTCAGGTAAGGACCGAACTGGAAAAATGCCGGCTTAAGGGATACGCCAAGGATCCCGGGCGTCTGCAGCACGGCATCAACGCCGTGAGCGCCCCGGTCTTCGACTCCCGGGGGGAAGTCTTCGGTTGCGTCATCGTAATGGGGACCTTTCCGACGGAACAAATGGATGACCATGGCGTTTTTGTGTCTGAGACGGCGAAGCGCATTTCCAAGAATCTCGGCGCCCCACAAGCCTGCAGAGGGCAGAATCGGGAAGGAAGGGTATCAGATGGCAGAAAAGATGATTAGAAGCAGTTGCCGCGGTTGCCACGGCGGCTGCGGCGTTCTGGTTACGGTCAAAGACAACCGGGTGACCCAGATTAAAGGGGACCCAGACTGCCCGGTGAACAAGGGATGGCTGTGCATCAAAGGGAAAAAGTACCACACCATCACCCACCATCCAGACCGGTTGACGCGGCCCTTGCGAAAAGTGGCGGGCTCCTGGGAGGCCATGTCGTGGGATGAGGCCCTGGACCTTTTGAGTGAACGGTTCCTGTCCATTAAACATGATTTCGGACCCGAGTCCCTGGTTTTGGGTTACGGCACCGGCCGGGACAACGAAGCCTTCATCTACCGATTTGCCAACAGTTTCGGAACCCCAAACGTGCTCACCGCGGGGCACATGTGCTACGGCCCCCGCATTGTCACCGGCATCACCCGTTGCGGCAACCTGCCGGTGGTAGATTACGAGGGGCACCCTTCCTGCGTCATGGTCTGGGGTGCCAATCCCCTGGTCTCTAATCCGGACGAGTACAAAGGACTCTATCTGGCCAGGGCCATCCAGCGGGGCGCCAAGATCATCTGCGTGGATCCCCGCAGGTCCATGGTCGCCCAAAATGCCCATATCTGGCTGCGGCCTTTGCCGGGCACCGACGGGGCCCTGGCCTGGGGGATGATCAACCATATCATCGACCAAAAGCTGTATGATGGGGAATTCGTGGCCCAACAGGTGCACGGTTGGGAGGAATTCCGCCGGCGCGCCAAAGAGTATCCGTTGGAGTGGGCCGCCGCTAAAACCGGCCTTGGGATCCAGGAGATAAAGGCGGCGGCCGAAATGTATGCCACCGCGGGTCCTGCCGGTATCCACTGGGGGGTGGCTTTGGAGCAATCCAACAACTGCGTGAACAACATCAGCCTCCTGATCAGCCTCATGGCCATAACCGGCAACCTGGACCGCCCCGGCGGCAGTGTCTTCTACCCCAATCCCCCGGTTGTCAATGCCTCTCAACTGGGACAGCACCGCATCCTGACGGCAGATATGAAGGCCAAGCGGCTGGGGGGCGATCGTTTTCGTCTCGCCGATGTGATTGGCGTGATAAACCCCAAAGCGGTGTGGGACGCGATCCTCACGGAGAAGCCCTATCCGGTCAAGGGGCTCTACCTGATCAGCACCAATCCGGTGATCACCCGTGGCAACGCAAAGGAGGTAAGGGCGGCACTTAAGGCCGTTGATTTTCTGGTGGTGCAGGATTTTTTCATGACCCCCAGCGCCGCCTTGGCCGATGTGGTGCTGCCTGCGGCAACCTGGCTGGAACATGACTACGTGGGTGATCTGTGGAAGCGTCACGGGTGGGTCATCGCCCGTAACCGGGCGGTCACGGTGGGTGAGGCCCGATCCGATTACGACATTCTGAATGAACTGGGCAGGCGCTGCACGGATCCCCAAAACTGGTGGCCGGAAATGCCGGAGGCCCTGGATGAAATCCTTTCTCCCGCGGGTCTCACCTGGGAGCAGTTCGTTTTGCGGGGATATCTTCAGGGGGAACGCAAATTCAGGAAATACCGCGAGGTCGGTTTCAGAACCCCCACCCGCAAGGTGGAGCTGTACTCAACGGTCATGGAACGTCTGGGTTACGACCCTCTGCCCGGCTTCAACGACCCCACTGAGGCGCCCTGGTCAAATCCCGAAACAGCCGAAACCTACCCTTATCAGCTGATCACCGGCGCCCGCATACCCTTCTTCTTCCACAGCGAAAACCGCCAGCAAGGGTTCCTGCGCAGCCGCCGGCCCGATCCCCTGGTGGAACTGCATCCCGATCTCGCTCAGAATAAAGGCATTGCCCAGGGCGACTGGGTACGCATCTCCTCCCCCCGGGGTCATATCGTGCAACGGGCGGTCATTACCAGCCGGGTCCCTGAGAATGTCGTGGCCGCCGAACACGGCTGGTGGTTTCCCGAGGAGGGAAAGGATCTCGGCTGGAACCGATCCAACGTGGACATCCTCACGGACAACAGCTATGAGAGTTGCGATCCGGCCATGGGCGCAACCAGCCTTCGGGTCCTCTTGTGCGATGTGGAAAAGGAGGGTCAACCCGACCGGGCTACGGGCCATTAACGGGGGCACGGATTGCCGCCATCACGTCTTCTACCACGGTGTCCACGGTGGTCATTTGGGATGCGGCGGAAATGGCGTCGAAGTCTCCTCCTTCCTTTTCAGGAAGCCAGGCTCCGCTTCCGGACGTCGTCAACAGGGCAACATTTTTGTCCGTCTTCTGACGGTCCAAGAATGTCCGAACCTCATGATCGAGCCCCCATGCAAGGCAGGTATTGATGACGACCACGGAAGCATACTCTGAGGCATCAACTTGCGCCAGGCCATCAACGCCGATGGTTTTATGGGCAAAACCATCGGCAGCCAACTGCTGCTGCAATCTTTCAACCAATCGCTTCTTGAATTCGCTGGTCCTTGAAGCGATGAGAACGACCTGGGAACCTTCCGGTGCAACAGTTTCGGTGGTATCAATGTCTTTCTGCGGCCAGAACCGCTGCGGCGCGGCACACCCAACAACGAAAAAGAGGAGCGCCAGAAAAGAGCACCCTATCAACCGCCTATTATTCGGCATTCCTAAAAACAGCGTCCCTTCGATCACTCGATCACTGCCTCGGCTCTTTCCTTCTCCGCCAAAGCCCTGAGCACTTTTTCCGGCGTAATGGGAATATCCGTGATCCAGACACCGATGGCATCATGCACCGCGCTAACCACCGCCGGACCCGGAGGATTTGCCGTCATTTCGCCGATGCCTTTGGCACCGTAAGGGCCTTCCGTTGATGGGCATTCAACCATCTCCGTCTGGAGCTCTGGGATGTCCATGGCCGTTGTGAGCATATATTGACTGAAATCCCGGGGTTGATGCTTGGGATCCGGATAATTGGGATAGAGGTTTTCCAAAACCGCCCAGCTCATCCCCATAACGGCACCCCCTTCCACCTGGGAACGGGCCATTTCCGGATTGATGGCTTTGCCCACGTCGTAAACGCTCTTGCTGTCTAAAATTGTGACTTCACCGGTGTCCGTGTCCACTTCTACTTCGATCCGGACCGATGCCCAGGCAACGGTGGCCAAAGGATCACAGGCGCCGGTTTCCGGGTCTGGTATGGCTTTGGGCCGCCCATAGGTGGCTGTGCCCACGACGAACGCATGGGTCTCATAAAGGCCCTTCATTGCCACATCGCCCATGGTCAGGAATCTGCCGGGCTCTCCCTTCACCCTGATCTTGCCGTCTGCCGCTTCCAGTTGGCCGGGTTCAACACCCAGGTCCGGTGCCGCCAGTTTGAAAATGACATCCAGTGCGTTCTTTGCCGCCTGCATGACCGCATTTCCGGCGTAAAAGGTGACCCGACTGGCAAAGGTGCCGAAACAGATGGCCGTGGCATCAGTGTCGGTATGGGTAAAACGCACCTGTTCATAATCAATGCCCAGCACTTCGGCCACCATCATGGGCAATACGGTTCCCGAGCCCTGTCCCAGCTCAACCGTCCCCGTTATAAGGTCTGCTGAGCCGTCCGGCTTGATTTTGACCACTGCATTGGTGAAATCGCCGCCACCGCCCATGCCTGTTGGATAAAAAGCAGAAGCGAGACCTTTTCCGCGCTTTTTCATTTTATGCCTCCCTGGGGTCCGAGTTCATGGCCGCAAATTCAGCACTCAGCGGGTGGTCGCATATTTCGGCCAGTTTTTGCATGGTTTCGATGAGATAGACACTTTCCAGTTTTGTGCGGGTGGCCAGTTGATCCCCGTTTCGCATGGCATTGATGAAGCGCAGCTCCCAGGGATCAACACCTAGTTTTTCCGCAATCATGTTCATCTGAATCTCGCAGGCGTAGGTGCCCGGAGTGACCCCGAAACCGCGTATGGCACCGGTGGGAACCTTGTTGGTATAGACCACCTGGCACTTGACCTCTACATTTGGCAGATAATAGGGACCGGCCACATAGTAGGCGTGCTTGTCCACCACATAGGAACTGAGCCCGGTGTAGGCCCCTGCGTCATGGCGGGTAAAGATCTGTCGCGCAATGATCCGCCCGTCCTTTGTAACACCGTCCTTGAAATGCATTTTCCAGGGACTGTGCCGGGCCGAATAGAGCTGTTCCTCTTCACGGGTCCAGCGCCATTTGCATGGTTTCCCGGTTTTAAGGGCCATCAAAGCGGCAATGGCATCGGCATGGAGCTCGGTTTTGCCGCCAAAGGCGCCGCCGACGTTACAGCTGATGTATTTGATATCGGAGAAGCCGAGCCCGTGATGGGTGTACTGGTGGCGCTGGGACCAGCGGCTGGAAACGTCATCCCCCTGCCCGAGGATGCGCTGAATCTGCTTCAGGAGGAAATAGAGCCCCTGGGTCACCGTATAGATGGTCAGCCGGGAATCCCCGGCGGGCACGGCAAGGCTCACCTGGGTTTCCATGGGGGCATGCTCCTGAGAGGGAAAGAAGAAATCGTTTTCAATGATTTCATCGGCTTCATCAAAGCCCTTTTCAATATCGCCGTTATATACCAGGCGGTAGGGCCGTTCGCCCACCATGAGCACATTGCCTTCGGGCCGCACTTTGGGGGCTTCGGGCTTGATCGCCTCTTCCGGGTCAAAGACGGGGGTTTGTTTCTCGATTTCCAGCGCCATGAGGGAAATCGCTTCATTGGCGATCTCCACTGTGTCGGCTGCCACCGCTGCGATGGGTTCCCCCTTGTAGCGCACGGCGTCTTCGGCCAGAACCAGCTGATCGAGGGTCAGATAGCCGTAGGTGTTGCAAGGGACATCCTTGTGGGTGACGACCCCGTGAACACCCGCCAGGTTTTCAGCTTTGGTGACGTCCAGGTTTTTGATGATACCCTTATGTACCGGAGAGCGGAGCGCCCTTACCGCCAGTGTGCCCGGAATGAAAACGTCGTCCACATAAGTGGCTTCTCCGGTGACGTGTCCGAGGCCGTCATAACGCCTTTTGCTCTGGCCGATCACCTTCAGATCGCTCATTTTTCACCTCCTTGGCCGGACGTGCTTGCCGCATTCTTGACCGCTTTGATGATGTTCACATAACCGGTGCAACGGCACAGGTTGCCCGAAAGAGCCTCCTTTATTTCGGGTTCACTGGGATTGGGATTTTGGTCCAGGAGCGCTTTGGATGCCATGATCATTCCCGGCGTGCAGTAACCGCACTGGGAGGCGTAATTCTCGTAGAAACTGGTCTGCAGCGGATGCAGCGACCCCTTTTCGCCGACACCCTCGATGGTGGTGATGTCTGCACCGTTAACGCTCAAAGCATTGGTCAAACAGGCGCGTCTGAGCTTACCGTCAATAATGACGTTGCAGGTGCCGCAGTCTCCGGTCTCGCAACCCACCTTGGGGCCCGTGATGAACAGTTGCTCACGTAAGACCGTCACCAGGTTTGCGGCAGGTTCCACTTCGAGCCGGTGGGATCTTCCATTTACTTTAATTTCCAGTAAGGCCATTTTGCACCTCTTCACTTAATTCAATTGGGAAAAGACACGCTCAATTAACGCGACGGTCGCTCTTTCACGGTACCAGGCGGTCGCCCTTGCGTCGCTGGCGGGGCTGCACTCCTTTAGCACGCTTTCAGCCACGGCTTTTGACAGTGCCGCATCGGGTATTTTGCCCACAGCCAATCGGGCCGCCGATTTTGAGAGAAACGGGTGGGGGCCCATGCAGCCAATCACCAGACGAAGGGTCTTGATTCTTTCATTCTCCATTTCCGCCCGCATGCTGACGGTGACCACACTGCGGCTTTCACCCTTTCTCTGTCGGAGCTTTTCCCAGGCCCATTTTTCATTGGGTCCCAAGGGTTCAATGATGAAGTGTTTGACAACGCCGCCGCCCGAAAGTCTATCTTTTTTGGGCAGACCCGGGAATTCATCCATGGGGATGGTTCGTTCCCCTTCCGTTGAAGCGATGACCACATTCGCATCGAGTGCCGTAAGGGCCGCCACGCCGTCCGCATGCCGGGCATTGGTGACAACATTGCCCCCAAGGGTTGCGGCGTTTCGAATGGCCGGCGAGGCCATCTCGGCACAGGCTTTGGCCAGAAGCGGCGCCTTTTCCCTGACTGAGGCGGAACCGATGATCCGGCTCAAGGGTGCGCAGGCGCCTATTAGCAGCTTGTGGTCCTTTTCCCGAATGGTGTCCAGGCCGAGCTTGCCCAGAAAGACCAGTGTCTCCTCGCGTCGGCGCCGATGACGGTTGAAGCGGACCATTACATCCGTTCCGCCGGCAAGGGCAAGGGGCCGGATGGCCTCATCCGCAAGCAGCAAACAGGCCTCATTGAGATCTACAGGTGCAAAAAAATGCTGATTTGACATGGTTTTTTCTCCCATGCGGGATGGTTGTCACCCCAGAATGTAAGGATAATATAAAGCCGCCACCGTGATCACATTGCCAAGGAGCGGATTTCCCAACCCCTTCTTTCCATGTTGCCTGAAATCAGGTCATTAGCATGGTTTTGATTTTATATATTATCGATAATATATTGTCAAGTATGATTTTGGTCCGTTTGGTATTTTCCTACCCAATGGAAAGGCACAAATGAAGGGAGGCCCTTCAGAAAATTACGTTCTCCCTTGACCGACGACAATACTTCTGAGAAATAATAGATAACCGTCGTAGCCCTGCTCCGATTCAGTGGGCCGCTGACTTCGGAACAACCGGACACTTTCTTTGGAAAAGGATGACATGATATTCGTCCCTTGATGGCCTTGACATTAACGGTACAGCATATTACATATTATCGATAATGATATGCCATGTTTCCCTTTAACATCTGAATTTTATGAAAATCGGAGAATGTCGGATTGACTGGTGACAAGAAAATCAAGCGGACAAGCTTTAAGGATCAAATACTGCAGATCCTGTTGCAAAGGATTGTAACCGGTGAACTGAAACCCGGAGACAGAATTAAGGAACTTCAAGTTGCCACTGAAATGGAGACAAGTCAAGCGCCGGTGAGGGAGGCGATTCGAGCACTTGAAGCAATGGGCTATATAGAGCACAAGCCTCATACCGGTGCAAGAGTCAAGGCATTCAGCACCAAAGAAATGCATGAGGCATTTAGGGTGAGAGAAGCTCTGGAACTGTTTTCCATCGAAACCGGCATGGCGGCTCTCACCAAAAATGTAAACGAATTCAAATTAATACAAACCAGGCTCGAAAATACTGTCAAAAATGATGACATCAAAGAGTATTCAAGAATAGATCATGAATTTCACAGACGATTAATCAGTCTTTCTGAAAATGAAACAATGTTAAAAATCTGGGACTCTCTGCAAATCCAATCCAGGGTTGAAAGGGCACTCCGCGGGTTTCAAATCCCCATTGACAAGATGATTAAATACCATCCACCGATTATTGAAGCGATTATTGGCGGAAATGCGAACGAGGCCAGAGCCAAGCTCAAAGCCCACTATGATTTCGCATTTCAGTACTTCACCAACTATCTTTAGCCAGCGTTTCCCGAACAACGTAGCAATTCGTAATTATTTAAAAACACCATATTTGTAGGCCTGACGATATTCAAACAAGGGAAAAAAAACCTTGACAAAAATCTATTATCGATAATATATAAACGGTACACTCATAACTCTGTTAGATAATTGAGGATCTGTTTACTGGTGATCATGTCTTCCGCGGGCGTCTGACGCCGGAAGCTTGAAAAGCTCTCGCTTTGAATACCAAATTGAGAGTGTCTAAGGGGATTGCTGTGGAAAGGCCCACGGCACAATTACGGTTAACTCTTGGCAAAAGGAAAGGAAGGGGCGTATGAAAAAGCGGATCAAGTTGGCGGGCATGTTTGTTCTGGTGTTGGGC
>JANQDY010000140.1 GCA_028278625.1 Thermodesulfobacteriota bacterium | reverse complement strand
TCAGCATCAGCGGCCGCTTTCAGAATCGTCGTCCCCGAAAGGACGCTCAGCTTCTTTCCGTCGATCTCTATTTTTACTTTCGCCATTCTTCTTCCTCACCCGTTAAATTCTCGATTGATTGTTTGAAATGGCACCATCAACCCCCTCCGATGACCATTCCCAGTAAAATCAGGTCACCATCCCGGGCTTCATATGACGCCCGTGAAGGCCGGTGATTGACCATGACCATGGTGATCCTCTCTTTGGGGATCGATAATTCATCGGCCAGATGGCTCACTCTTTTCCCTGCGCCGTCTTGGACCACAATCCCCTCGTCGGGATCGTAACCGGGCACATATTTTCGAAGCAAAGGGCTCAGTTTGACGGTGACGGACATGGTTGGTTTACCCACATGCAAGGATGGCTCTTTTTACCATGTTTTCAGCCGCCAAAACCATATAACCGTTGTCAGGTAAGGGGCTGGCAGCGGCAACAGCAGCTTTTCCCGCGGCGGCAGCAATACCTTCACCCATCTCCTTACCGATCAGGACCTCTTCGGCGGCCGTTGTCCTCAAAGGTTTCACATAGACCGCGTTGAGACAGATTCTCGCGTCAGTGATTCTGCCCTCATTTGCCGTAATCCTGGCTGCACAGTTAACAATGGGAAAATCGATGGATTTTCTAAGGGCGAATTTCAAAAAGGCACTTTCTGTTCCCTCAAGAGGGGCGGGAACGCGGATGCCCGTTACGATTTCATCCGGCTCCAACACCGTTGTTCTTGAGACTTCCACCTGAAAAAAATCACCCGCCTTGACGGTCCGTTTGGATGTCTGGATCGATGCGTCAAGAGCGATGAGGGCAGGCGCCGTATCACTGGGATGGACCGCAATGCACCCTTCTTCCACACTGCCGCCGAAAATGGAATGATACCGGGTATCCCCCTTAAGGGCATAACAGCGGCCGCCCCCTTTTCTGAGGCAGGGAAAACGGTTTTCGGGATTTCGGTAATACCAGCAGCGAATGTCCTGGCAGATATTGCCGCCGATGGTTCCCATCTCCCGCAAATGGGGGGAGGCGGTTCTGCGAGCCGCCTCGGCCAGGGCCGCGTATCGCTTTTTGACCATATCCTGATGGGCGATGTCTTCAAGTATGGCCAGGGGCCCCAGTTTGAGACCGTCTTTGTCTTCTTGAATTTCATCCATTCCCGGTATGGTTTTAAGATTGATGAGGGCTTCGGGATAATCGGGCAGTATCCGGTCCTTCATTTTGCCCAAGATGTCTGTTCCCCCGGCAATGAGGGCGGCTCTCCCCTTATATCGCTTGAGAAGTGAAACCGCTTCATCCACGGTCGATGCGTTGAAATGGGTAAATGCTTTCATGGGTTGCTATCTCCTAAATTTTTCCCCTATATCTTTCCAAGGGCTTTCAGGATCTTTTGGGGGGTGATGGGGAAATCGTCGACCCTGACGCCAATGGCGTTAAAGACCGCCGGTCCCAGAAGTCCCGGGATCATGGTGGCAACATCCTCCCCCACGCCGGTGGTGCCGTAGGGACCATGACCCATTTCCGTCTCCACGATGACCGTATCCGCTTCCGGACAGTCCAAAATAGTGGCGATTTTGTAATCCAAGAGATTTCGGTTGAGCAGGACTCCTGTCTGGGGATCCCATACCATCTCTTCGGTGAGGGCTCTCCCGACCCCCATGTAAGTGCCGCCATACATCTGGCCTTCCACGGTTTCAGGCGAGATGGCCTTTCCCACGTCATTCACATTGACCACCTTTGTGACCGCCACTTCACCGGTTTCCGGATCCACTTCCACTTCCATGAAATGTCCCTGCCGGCAAAGGCGGGGTCTCCCCGTCTCCATGGCATCGCCCCATATGCCGTGCTGGTGCCAGGCCCAGCCCACAAGGGGTGGTTCGGTCCAGATGCCCACGGCGTTGTGCATGGGCATGGCCATCTTGGCGATGTCTTTTATCAGTTGCTTGTTTTCAGGGTTTTTCTTTTCAAAAACGTACCGGTCTTTCACTTCCAGGTCATCCGCGGTCAGGCCTTCAAAGGTATTTAGTGCCAGATCCAGCAGCATGGCTTTTGTTTTTCGGGCCGCCTTTCGCACCACGAAGGCATTGGAGCAAAGGTTGCACGAACCGTCCGGGCTCATGAGACTGAAGATGTGATCACCGTCAAAGGGTTTGATGGTCACATCTTCCACGGGCACGCCCAGTTCATCGGAGACCACTTGGCAATAGGTGGTCCAGGGATTCACTCCTACGTCGGCCTGCTGGGCAACAATGCTCACGGTTCCGTCGTTTTCCATCCACACCGCGGCAGAGGCCGTTCCCCGGTCGTCGTCCCATTCGTGGTCCCAGGTAAAAGCGATGCCGTGCATCTTGCCGTTCGGGAGTTTTTTGGCCCCTGGCGGATGCCATTTGTTGTCCCAGTCAATGGCTTTTTTGCCGGCCTCGATGCATTCTCTGAGGCTGTCCCGTTCCGGAAACCCCTTTTCTTTTTTGTATTTGAGCAGCCAATCCATGTCGTGGCCTTCGCACCCGTCGTTCTTGAGGGCCACCTCCGTCGGATCGAGACCCAGTTCCGCTGCCACGTGATCGAAAACCATGGTGAGGCAGAAGGCGTTGGGGAGCTGTTCGCATCGATCCCACCAGGCCGGCGCTTTGCTCACATCCACTGAAATGGCCTGACACTTAAGGTTGGGGATTCGTGTGTTTTCAAGCAGATGCTCCGCACCGGGTGTACACTGAAAAACGGCAAATATGTTTTTCATGTCCACTGCCGTGATGGTACCGTCCAGTTTGGCACCCACCTTGAAATAGCTGACCATCATGTCACCGGATTCGCCGTAAAACTTCTCGGCCCTGTCGAAAAGGAGTTTTACCGGACGTTCCGTTTTTTGGGCCATGAGCACGGTCAAGGTATTCATGCCGTTGATGGAAAAATCCGCCGGATTACACCGTTCTCCGAAAGAGCACCCCTGATAAGGGGAATACATGGTGATCTGGTTCATGGGGATATCCAGTTGTTCGCTCAGAAGCAGTTTTCCTGGATAAGGGTGCTGGGAGTGGTTCCACAACTCCAGTCGGTCTCCCGTCCATCGGGCCACCACACTGGGCATCTCCGCGCCGGCCCAAAGATGGGGGCGCCTTGTGGCTTTGAATTCGATAATTTTGTCCGCCTCTTTGAATCCTTTCTCAACATCCCCCAATTCAAACAATTCTCTGTCATCCGCCAGTTTGTTGCTTTCAGCACCCGGAAGAAGGACGGGTGCGTCCGGCTTCAAAGCCTCTTCCTGATCCAGAAGGAACGGCAGTTGCTCCCATTCCACCTTGATCAGCCGAATGGCTTCTTTTGCGATTTCCTCGCTTTCGGCGGCCACCATGGCACCCACCGCCTGTCCCTCGAACCAGGCTTCATCAGGGAGAATGACGCGCACCGGTTTCAGACCGAATCCGGAAAATTCCCCTGCCAGTCTGTCCGGTCCGCCCACGCTGCCGTTCAAGATCCGCCCTTTGATCATTGGGTCGTCAAATCGCATGACGGCTCTCACACCCGGAAGCTTTTCCGCCGCGCTGGTGTCCATGCTGATGATCCTGGCGTGGGCATAGGGGGATCGCATCAATTTGGCGTAAAGCATTCCCGGGATTTGGACATCCCGGGTATAGACCGCCTTGCCGCTCGCCTTGGCATATCCGTCAATGCGGCGGACACCCCGCTTACCGATTTCACGATATTCGATTCCCGGTTGGTCGGCATCCACATTGTACATGCCGGCTTCTTTGAGATCTTCATAGGGTCTGATCCTGAGGTTGCCCATGATCTATTCACCTCCTTTGTTCTGGAGTATCTGTGCGGCTTCCATGATGGCCTTGGGGTGCTGGGGGTAGGTGCCGCACCGGCACAGGTTGCCTCCCAGGGCTTCCCGGATTTCCGCCTCT
>JANQDY010000064.1 GCA_028278625.1 Thermodesulfobacteriota bacterium | reverse complement strand
GGGGTACCTCTTAAACGGCATGAAGACATGGGTCACCAATGGACCGGTGGCCGATTTTTACACGGTGCTGTTGCAGACGGATCCCAAAAAGAAGTTCAGGGGGCTTAATTTCTTCTTTGTTCCCAGAGACACCCCGGGATTTTCCTGCAGCAAGCCCTTTGATCTTCTGGGAACCCGTACCACCCCCATTTCCGAAATCGCCTTCAAGAATACGCTGATACCCCATCATCATATGCTGGGTGCCCACGGAAGGGGCTTGGGCAATCTCCTCTCCATCCTGTCTGAGATCCGAACCATGACGGCGGCCCTGGCGGTCGGTCTTCAGCGGGCTGCCATGGACGATTCCATTCAATATGCCAAAGAGCGGGTCCAGTTTGGGCAAACCATCAGCAGCTATCAACTGATTCAGGCAAAAGTGGCCAATATGGCAGTGGATTTGGAGGCCTCAAGGCTCATGACCTATAAGGCCACCCATATGATTGATGAGAAAAAGGAGGCCCTCACAGAGGCTTCCATGGCCAAGTACTTTGCAACGGAAGCCGCCACCCGGGCCAGTGATCATGCAACCCGGATTCTGGGCGCATACGCTTACTCCATGGAATATTCAGCACAAAGATACTACCGTGACAATCGCTTCCTGCTCTACGGCGGCGGGTCCCATGAGATTCTACAGACCAACATCGCCAAATGGATGGGGCTTTAGGATTGCGGAATGTTGCCTGCGGATTGATGAATGAATTAAAGGAGGCGCGCTTTTATGACCGTTGCTGACTTACAAGAGCAAGACGTCAAGTCCATTATGGCACTGCCGGAGAGAAGGTCTTTAGGACAATCCGTATATGAAAACCTGAAAGGGGCCATTATCGAGGGAGCCCTGCCACCCGAAAGCCGCGTGGTGGAAACCCGTTTTGCCGAAGCGCTGGGCATCAGCCGAACACCCGTCAGAGAAGCCATGCACAAGCTTGAAAGGGAGGGGTTGCTCAGGCAGGGCCCAAAGGGAGGGTTTTACGTCATCGGCCTCTCCCGAGCCGATGTTGTTGAGGCCTTTGGCATACGCGGGGTGCTGGAAAGCTATGCGGCGCGATTGGCGACCCTTCGACACGAGGAAGGGGAGCTGGCGCCTTTGGAGGAAAAGCTTAAGGAGTATGAAACGTGTTTTATAGAAGGGCGGCTGGAAGCCCTGCCCGGCATCAATACCGATTTTCACGATCTTCTGTACAGGCTCAGCCGAAGTCCAAGGCTGGTCAAAATGATCAATGATATCCGGGAGCAGATCTTCCGTTTCAGGCAGGTGATTTTAAAGATTGAAGCCATGGCGCGGGTCAGCAATGAGGATCACCATCTGATGATGGAGGCCATACGGGGAAGGGAAGCGGACCGGGTGGAAAAGCTCGTAAAAGAGCACATTCTACGCGGTCAGGAGATTGTGCTCAGGGAATTTGACATGGATTCCGGGCACAGGGATAACGGGTAATTAACAGAAAATTTTGGGGGTTCAAAGGATATGGGAGAAAGAAAGATACGGGTCCTGCTGGCAAAACCGGGTCTTGACGGTCATGACCGGGGGGCCAAGGTGGTGGCCCACGCCATGAAGGAAGCCGGGATGGAGGTGATCTATACCGGGCTTCATCAGACCGTTAGGAGCATTGTGAACCAGGCCCTTCAGGAAGGTGTGGACGTGATCGGTCTATCCATTATGTCTGGCGCCCATATTCCCATCTGCACCAAACTGACGGCATTGGCTAGAGAAGCGCAAATCGATGACATGCTGTTGCTGGTGGGCGGCGTCATTCCCAACCGGGATATTCCGGTTCTTAAAGAAATCGGCGTTGACGGCATATTTCCAGGGGGAGCCCTCTTTGACGATATTGTTTCTTTTATTCGGGAAAATGCCGGAAACTGATCCTAACAGTTAATCGCTAAAATTGAAGGGGAAGACATGGGAGTTGCAACTTACACAAAGGACGAAAAGGATGCCATAAAGAAGGTTCTGCTGCAGTCGGGCATTGAGGTGAAACCGACTTATACGCCGGAAGACCTTGACCGGGTCGGTTTTGACTATGAAACGGATCTGGGGAACACGGGGGAATACCCTTTTACCCGCAGCATCCATCCGCTTGGGTATCGAAGCCGAAATTGGACAACTCGGCAATACACGGGCTTTGGCACCCCCGAAGAGACCAACGAACGGTTCAAACTCATGATCTCCCACGGGCAGAACGGGCTCAACGTGGCCTTTGATCTCCCCACTCAGATGGGATACGATTCCGACAATGAACTGGCTGAAGGAGAGGTGGGCCGTGTGGGAATGGCCATCGACTCCTTGCGGGATTTTGAGATCGCCTTTAAGGACATAAAGCTCAACCGCATCGGCGCCGGGCTCACCATCAATGCCGTGGCATCCATCATGCTGGCCATGTACCAGGCCATGGCGGAGAATGCGGGCTACAAAAAGACCGAGATCTCTGCCACGCCCCAGAACGATATTTTAAAGGAGATTGTGGGCCGCGGCGCCTGGATTTACCCGGTGGAACCGGCGGTCCGTCTCATCGGTGATACCATCGAGTATGCCATGACCGATCTTCCCCGCTGCAATCCCGTCTCCATTTGCGGTTACCACATCAGGGAATCCGGCTGCACACCGGCCCAGGAGATTTCCTATGCTTTCATGATCGCTTTTGCCTATATGGACAATGTCATTGCCCGGGGGTACAAAGCCGATGATTTTGTGGCGCGTTTTTCCTTTAACCTCAACATTTTCGGCAATCTCTGGGAGACGGTGGCCAAGTTCAGGGCGGCCAGGAAACTGTGGGCCAAGCTTTTAAGAGAAAAATATGACGTACAAAACAAAAAGGCCCTTTTTTTGCGGGGTATTTTCGGCGGCGGCGGATCCGGCATGACCAAACAGCAGCCCGAAAACAACATCATGCGGGGAGCTTATTATGCACTGGCAGCGGCACTATCCGGGGCTCAGACCACGGCCCTTTGCTCCTTTGACGAGGCCTATACCATTCCCACGGAACGGGCGGCCCTCTTGTCACTTAGGACCTTTCAGATTCTCATGGATGAAATCGGCTTAAGGGATACGGTGGACCCCTTGGCCGGCTCCTATTTTGTTGAGACCCTCACCAAAGAGATGGAAGGAAAAATTCTCGAGGAAATGGAAAAGGTTGAAAGCGTCGGTGGGATGGTGGAAGCGGTCTCCAGCGGATATGTCCAGAATGAAGTCTCACGCCAAGCCTATGAGTACGAGAAGAAACTTCAAAAGGGAGAAATCATCAAAGTCGGTGTCAACAAATATACCGAAGGCGTTGACATGGAGGTGGAACTCCATGAATACAGCGATGAATCGGCCGAGCTGCAGATCAAACGGCTGAAAGAACTGAAACGGGACCGGGATGGTAAAGCCGTCAACAACTCCTTGAAAGCCCTTCGAAAGGCGGCAAAAGAGAAAAAGAACGTGATGCCTTTCTTGGTGGAATGCTGTAAAAGCTATGCTACCGTGGGTGAAATGGCGGATGTCTTTAGGGATGTTTATGGTGAATATGTGGAGCCGAGCATTTTTTAGCTGTTGGCAATTGGCTCTTAGCTATTAGTCTTTTTTTGGTGGTTGGAGGATTCATATGGCGGACGGGGAACTGGCGGGAAAAAGGATTCTCATCGTAGATGATGAGCCTGATGTTTTGGAGAGCCTGCGGGAACTGCTGGATGAGTGTATCATTGATACCGCGGCCTCATATGAGGCGGCAAAGGCGCTTCTGGAAAAGGCGTCCTATGATGCGGCTGTTTTGGATATCATGGGCGTGGATGGCTATGGTTTGTTGGACATCACAAAAGAGAAGGATATTCCAACATTGATGCTGACGGCCCATGCCCTTGATCCCAAACACTTTGAAAAATCCATAAAAAGGGGCGCCCTGGCCTATATTCCCAAGGAAAAGCTTGCGGAAATCGATGTCTTTTTGAAGGATATCCTGGATGCCCACAAAAAGGGAAGCCGAAAAATCGGCCGGTGGTTCCAAAGGCTTGAGGATTTTTTTGAGGAGCAGTTCGGTGCTTACTGGCAAGAGAAGCTCAAGGAAGGGCCGGATTTCTGGAAAAAATACATCTGACAACTTACAGCTAACGGCCAAAAGGAAGGAGGTGAAACCGTCACGCTGAAATAATTTACCCTGTTTCATGGCTGCGAAAACCAAAACTACTTTGAGGAGGTCTCTATCATGAAAAGAAAAACGGTATTTGTATTGGCTGGAATTTTTTTGGCTGCAATCTTCACCATTTCCTTTTCCCCTGCAATGTCGCAGGCGGCACCCATTAAGCTGACCTATGCGAACTTCCCACCGGCACCCACATTTCCCTGCGTACAGATGGAACGATGGAAAAAAGAAGTTGAAAAGCGGACAAACGGAAAGGTTTCCGTTCAGACCTTTCCCGGTGGAACCCTTTTGAAGGCCAAGGCCATGATGGACGGAGTCGTAAACGGGGTGGCCGATATCGGTTGTCTCTGCATGGCATACCAGCCCGGCCGTTTTCGCGTCACCAACGCCGTGGCACTCCCTTTGGGTCTTCCCAATTCAGAGGTGGCCAGCCTTACCCTTTGGGATCTTTACGAGAAATACCAGCCCAAAGGCTTTAAGAAAGTGAAAGTGCTGACCATGTTTACCACGGCCCCCTCAAATATCATGAGCAAGATCCCCATTCGGAATCTGGAAGAGTTAAAAGGGGTTCCCATCCGAGCCTCCGGCGGTGCCGCGCAGATCTTAAAAGCCTGGGGCGCCAACCGTGTGGGGATGCCCATGCCCGAAACCCCCGAAGCATTGCAGAAAGGCGTGGTCAAAGGCCTTTTCTCCTCCCTTGAAGTCATGAAGGATTTCAAATTTGCGGAACTCTGCAAATACGTCACCATGACCCAGGTGCCCGTGTATCCCTTTGCGGTGGTGATGAACATGGACAAATGGAATTCATTGCCCAAGGATGTTCAGAAGGTCTTTGATGATCTGAGGGTTGAGCAGGCAAAGTGGACCGGCAACTACATGGACAATCATGTGAAAGCGGCCATGAAATGGTCGGTGGAGACCCAAGGGGTCAAGGTTTTTGACCTCACCAAAGAGCAGAAAGCCAAATGGGATGCGCTCCTTGAGCCCATTACCGCCAAATGGATAGAAGCCAATGGGGCCAAGGGCCTTCCGGCCCAGGCCATTGTGGACGATATCAAAAGCATCGCAAAGAAATACGAAGGAAAATAAGGGGATAGACGGAAGGGCAGGGGCGAATCAGGATTCCTGCAATCGGGATTTACGCCATCAAGATTCGCTCCTGTAGGAGATGGGTATGCTGTTTCTGGATCGTATGAGTCATTATTTAAACCTTTTTCTCATGGGAATTGCCGGCGTTTTTCTGGTGGGCATGATTGCGCTGACCTGCGCCAATGTGTTTCTGCGTTTGGTCTGGATTCCCGTTGCCGGAACCTTTGAATTGATGGGGTTTTTCGGCGCCGTGATCACAGCCTTTGCCATGGGGTATACCCAGCTTAAAAAAGGGTATATTGCGGTGGATATCGTGGTTCTGAAATTCCCCAAAAAAGCCCAGAAGGTTTTAAACGCTCTAAATGCATTGATCTGTACCGGATTTTTTGTGCTGGTGACCTGGCAGATTTCCAAGTATGCGGCAAATCTCAGAAGCAGTGAGGAGGTAACGGAAACCCTTCAAATCATCTATTACCCCTTCACCTATGCGGTGGCCGTGGGCTGCGGCGCGCTGGCCCTGGTTTTTTTTATTGAATTCCTAAAGGCCTTCTGGCCAGCAAAGGAGGACGTGCGATGAGCCTGACCATGATCGGTATTATCGGCATCATCGTTCTCATTGCCGTTCTCTTTTTTCTGGGCATGCCCGTGGGCTTTGCCATGGGCATCGTGGGCTTTGCCGGTTTCTGGTATGCGGTCTCCTTCAATGGGGCCATCAACATGGTCGGGGCCGATATCTGGAGTACTTTTTCCAAATACGGTCTAACGGTCATTCCCCTCTTCATTTTTCTGGGATACCTGGCCTTTAACTGTGGAATTGCCGAACGCTTGTACGATGCGGCCTACAAGTGGTTCGGCCATTGGCGCGGGGGGCTGGCCATTGCCACCATCGGCGCCGACGAACTCTTCGCCGCCATCTGCGGGTCCAATACGGCCACGGCCGCCACCATGGGGACGGTGGCACTGCCCCAGATGCGGAAATTCAACTACGATCCCCGATTGAGTACCGGGACTGTCGTGACCGGCGGCACGCTAGGGACCATCATGCCCCCCAGCGTGGTGTTGATTGTCATCGGCCTTCAGACGGAGCAGTCCATAATCAAGCTTTTCATGGCGGGCATCCTCCCGGCCATCCTGCTGGGAATCCTCTTTGTTCTCACCATCTTCGTTTTGTGCCGCATCAATCCCAAGTTCGGTCCCGCGGGCCCCAAGACCGGCTTCGGCGAAAAACTCCGTTCCCTCCTGGGAGTGATCGAAGCGGTCATTATTTTCGTGCTGGTTATCGGTGGGCTCTACGCGGGCGTTTTCACCCCCACGGAGGCCGGTGCCGTGGGCGTCTTCTTCGCTCTGTTGGTCACCGTGTTTTCCCGCAGATTGACCTGGAAGGCCTTTGTCAATTCCATCGTCGAATCGCTCAAGATCTCAAGCATGGTCTTTTTTCTGGTGACCGGTGCCATTATCTTCGGCCGGTTTTTGGCGGTGACGCGTCTCCCCTTTGCCATTGCGGAATTTGCATCTGCACTGCCGGTGTCCCCATACGTGATCCTGACCCTTATCCTGCTGATCTATCTGATCGGCGGGTGCTTTGTGGATTCATTGGGGTTTTTAGTGTTGACAATCCCCATATTCTTTCCGCTTGGGATGGCGCTCGGGTTTGATCCCATCTGGTACGCGATCATTCTGACCATGGTGACCACCATGGGGGCCATCACACCGCCGGTGGGGGTCAATATCTATGTGGTGAAGGCACTGGCGCCGGATATCGAACTGGGCACCATGTTTAAGAGCGTCAGCTTTTTTCTCATCGCCTGTCTGGTGTGCATCGCAATTCTGATCGTTTTTCCCGAAATCGTTCTCTTTGTTCCGGGAATTGTCCAGTAAGTGTCGCCCGTTAATTTAACGTAAATTGAGGTAGAGCAAGAAAATGACCAAAACCTTCATGCCCCATATGAAAACAGACGATGAACTGAAAGCCCACCAACTGGAAGGGCTCAAGTGGACCGTTCGGCATGCCTATGAAGGGTCGCCGGTATATCGCGCCAGACTGGATGAAGCAGGGGTACATCCCGATCATATTCACTCCCTGGAAGACTTGCACAAACTCCCATTTACAACGGCCGGTGATTTGAAGGACGGCTACCCTTTTCCGTTGCTTTCGGTTCCCTTTGACCGGGTTGTCCGCATGCATGCTTCATCAGGCACCACCGGAAAAAGAAAAGTCCTCTGCTACACCCAGAAAGACATCGACGACTGGACCCACTTTTTTGCCCGGTGCTATGAGATGGCAGGGCTTTCCCGGGAAGACCGGGTTCAGATCGCCGTAGGTTACGGGGTCTGGACGGCAGGGATCAGCTTTCAGATGGGATGTGAGGCTTTTGGCGCCATGGCCGTGCCCGTGGGTCCCGGCAATCTGGACATGCAGTGCCAGTTCTTGATCGATTTTCAAAGCACCGTCATGTGCTGCACCGCTTCAATGGGACTGCTCATGGCTGAAGAGATCCATCGTCGCGGTCTCAGGGATCGGATTCAATTGAAAAAAATGATCTTTGGATCGGAACGGGCCAGCGATGCCATGCGGGAGAGGATTCAGGAACTTCTGGGGGTGGCGCATATGTTTGATATTCCCGGCATGACGGAGCTCTACGGACCCGGAACGGGTCTCGACTGCATCCACCACACCGGGATTCACTACTGGGCCGACTACTATATCCTGGAGATTCTGGATCCGGATACCCTCAAACCGGTGAAAGACGGAGACATCGGCGAAATGGTGGTGACCACCCTCAAGAAGGAAGCGGTGCCCCTGATCCGTTATCGCACCCGCGATCTTACCCGGATGCTCACGGGCCCCTGCCCCTGCGGATCCGTTCTGCCCCGTCACGATCGTTTGTTGGGGCGTTCCGACGATATGATTATTTATCGGGCAGTCAACATCTATCCGGGTCAGGTGGATCATGTGCTGTCGGGTATCCAAGGGGTCGGGAGTGAATACCAGATCATCATGGATCGAAAGGAAGACGGAAAGGATTACATGGTCATTAAAACCGAGGCGGCCCAGGGCGTTCTGACGAATCTGTTTGAAAGCCTGTCAAAGAAGATTTCTCTTGAAATCAAAAAGCAGATCATGGTGAGTGCCGAGGTGGAAATCGTACCCTACGGCAGCCTCCCCAGGTCGGAAAGAAAAAGCCGGCGGGTCTTTGACAACCGAGACCTATAGGAGAAGGTGGAGAGAGTAAATGAACCGTTATGCATACTACCAGCCACAAAGCCTCCAAGAGGCTTTTCAATTGATGAAAAAAAGTGATGGCAAAGCCCGCTACATCGCCGGGGGAACTGACGCCATGCTGCGATTAAAGCAGAACGTCTGGTCGCCCGAGGCCCTGATTTCACTTCGGTGGATCCGGGAACTACGCGGCATCCGAGTGACGGAGAATGCTCTGGTACTGGGCAGCATGACCCTTTGGCGGGAGATTGAAGAAGACCCGTTGGTGCGGCGGTTCTGTCCTCCGTTGGTTGAAGCGGCGGCGCTGGTGGCCAATCCTCAGATCCGCAACGTGGCAACGGTGGGCGGGAACCTGTGCAACGCCGCCCCTTCCGCGGACGGGGTGCCCCCACTGATGGTGATGGCGGCGACGTTGACCATTGAAGGTCCGGAAGGGGTTCGGGAAGTTCACATCACCGATTTTTTTAAGGGTCCGGGCCAGCACACCATGGCGCCGGAGGAAGTGCTGGTGTCCATTACCGTGCCAAAGATGCCAGCATATACGGGCACGGCCTTTCTGAAGACCGGTCGGGTGACCCAGGATATTGCGGTTGCCAATGTGGCCGTATGTATTGAGATCCGAGACGGCATCTGCGGCAAATGCCGCATATCGGCCGGTGCCGTGGGGCCGGTGCCGCTGAAGCTTGAGGGAGTGGAGGCCCTGGTGGAAGGGGAGAAATTGACCCCGGATCTGCTCAGGGCGGTTCAGGATAAGGCCGCGCACGCCGTTAAACCGATCACCGACGTCCGTTCCACGGAAAGCTATCGCAGGACCGTCACCGGCGTGATGGTGAAGCGTGCCATAAAACAGGCCCTGGACCGGGCGCAGCAGCCATCTGAAGGCCGGGATGAAGCCGCAGATGCTGGGGGCCGGAAGGAATATGATTCGCCGGAACCGACTGTGGGGCCTTACGATTCCCCCCTTCGAAAACTGGTTCGTTTTAACCTGAACGGCCAGGACGTTGAGGCGGAAGTGGCCGCCCATAAGATGCTTTTGCACGTGCTGAGGGAGACCTTTCAATTCACCGGTGTCAAAGAAGGATGCGGTGAGGGGGAATGTGGCGCCTGTACGGTGATGGTGGACGGAGAAAGCGTCAATTCCTGCCTTTTTCCCGCCCTTGAAGTGGATGGAAAAACGGTCGTCACCGTGGAAGGCCTCATCAAGGAAGGGAGCCGGCTGGATCCCGTTCAACAGGCATTTGTGGAAAATGGCGGTATTCAGTGCGGCTTTTGTACGCCCGGCATGATTATGAGTGCCAAGGCGCTGCTCAGTCGAAACCCTCATCCCACCGAAGATGAGATTCGAAAGGGGATTTCAGGAAATCTCTGCCGCTGTACCGGCTATGTGCAGATTGTTGATTCCATAAAAGAGGCATCTCGGGCACTCGGTGCCGGTGATGTTGAAGGCCAGAGGTAAAAAATGACCCAGTTTGATTACATAGGGGCCGAGGTCCCAAGACCCGATGCACCGGATAAGGCGGCCGGAAAGGCCATCTACATTCACGATCTCGAAAGGCCCGGAATGTTGTACGGCAAGATTAAATTCAGCGACCGGGCTCACGCCAGAATCAAACACATCGATACGTCAAAGGCGGAAAAACTCCCAGGCGTTCGCGCCGTCATTACCGGCTATGATACCCCTTCGATCCGCATCGGATTCATCAAGGACAATTTTGCCTTAAAACGGGACAAGGTGCGGCAATTCAGGGATGAAATCGCCGCCGTGGCCGCCACGGATCCGGATATCGCCGCCGAAGCCGTTGATCTCATTCGGGTGGAATACGAAGACCTGCCCGGGGTTTTTACACCCACTGAAGCCCTCATGGACGGTGCGCCCATCGTTCACGAGACCGATCTGAGGGGGCGACCCAAAACGGACAATATCGTTCCCGTGCCCTGGCGGTTTAAGACGGGGGACGTTGAACGGGCCAAGGAGGAAGCCGACTTTGTGGTGGAAGAGAACTACACCACCCCGTTGATTCAGCAGTCCTGCATGGGAACCGCCGGGTGCATCGCCGAATTCGATCTCCAGAGCAATCTGATCATTCACACCAAAACCCAGATCCCTTTTCTGGCCCAGAATGATTTTAATCAGGCCCTTCGGGACATGGGGCTCAAAGGGAAAAAGACCCGGGTGATCGTGCCGGCATTGGGCGGATCATTCGGTACGGGCCTGGACACCCACGGCTATGAATACATCTCCATCCTTCTGGCCTACAAGACCGGCAGACCGGTTAAAATCGTCCTGAACCGGGAAGAGGAGTTTACCGCCCTTTCCCCCCGCCAACCCACGGAAACCCATATCATTCAGGGGTGTGACCGGGACGGGAAGATGGTGCTGCGAGAGATCAAAATGGTGTTGGATAACGGGGCCTATACTTCCTGGGGCGCTACCACGCCCAGTGTCATGATGATACCCGCCTCCACGATTTACCGTGTGCCCAATGTGCTCTTTGAAACCACCATTGTCTATACCAACAATACCTATTGCCAGGCAATGCGGGGGTACGGCAATCCTCAGGTGGCCTGGGCCATGGAAAGCAACATGGACCAACTGGCGGAAAAGGCCGGGATCGACCCCTATGAATTTCGAAGGATCAACAGCAATATTCCCAATGAGACCTCTCCCATGGGGCTCAAGATTTCCACCTGCGGCATGAAAGAATGTCTCGAATCAGTGGCGGATAGTCTTGATTGGAAATCCATTTGCGGAAAAAGTGATTTCAAGCGGGGATCCGGTGATGCCTGCACCACATTGGTGGGGAGCACGCCGGCCAAGGCAAGGGGTGTGGGCATGGCGGCCCTGTTTCATGTGGGTGGTTCCGGTCGTGTCTACCGGTCGGACGGATCCGGGATCATTCTGAAGATCGATGACTTCGGTGATGTATCCGTTGTGTCCGGCGGTATTGAAATGGGGCAGGGATTTGATTCGGCCCTGGCCCTTGCCACGGCCGAGGCTTTGGGAGTGACGGAAGACCGTGTCAAGGTTGTGACCGGTGATACGGCCACCTGCCCCTGGGACGTGGGGACCCATGCCAGTCGAGGCGCCTTTACCGCCTGCAATGCCTCCATCATGGCGGCGGAAAAGGCCCGTAAGAAGATTTTTCAACTGGCCAGTGAGCATTTCATGCTTTGCGTCAAAAGCCGCATGAAAAAAAGAAAGCGGCGGGATCCCGACTTCGAAATTCCCGATCTGGACTATGAGAGTATTTTTGATCCGTCTGATTTTGACATGAAGAAGAACCGCATATTCCTGAGAGCGGAACCGGATGATCCGGACCTTCACGTGGCACTGGAGGAGATTCTAAGGGCCGCCCACTACAAGGAGCAGGGGACCATGGTCACCACCGAGGCCTTTTATGATCCGCCGAACCAGATGCTGGACCCGAAAACAGGCCGCGGGAACATGAGTGCCACTTACATTGTGGGGGCCCAGGGGGCGGTTGTGGAAGTGGATCTTGAGACGGGAAAGGTGGAGATCATCAAAATGGCGGCGGCCCATGACGTGGGGCAGGTGTTGAACCGCCAGACCATCAAAGGGCAGATCTACGGGGCCCTGGCCCAGGGCATCGGATATGCGCTTTCAGAGGAATACAAGACCCATGAAGGGCGCAATTTGAACCCCAATTTCCTCGATTACAAGATCCTTTCGGCGCCGGACCTCAATTTTCCCATCACCGTCGACTTTATCGAAACCCATGATGAGACAGGTCCCTTCGGTGCCAAAGGGGTCGGGGAACCGGGTCTGGTGCCCACGGCACCGGCCATCGCCAATGCGGTTTATGACGCCATCGGCGTTCGCATTCGGGATTTGCCCATTACCCCCGAAAAGGTACTGGCGGCATTAAACAAGAAGTAGGGGCATCCCCCCGTGGTTGCCCTTTGAAAAATGGGGGCATCCCCCCGTGGTTGCCCTTTGTTAGGAGACATCCATGTCAGATAGAATTTACCGATTGGGATGCGATATCGGCGGAACGTTTACTGATTTTGTCCTGCTCAACGACCGGACGGGGGAGCTGACCATCAACAAATGCCTGACCACCCCCAGTGATCCGTCCGATGCGGTGGAATACGGTATCCACCAACTGGAAAAAATGGTTCCCGGTTTTGTGGGAAGCCTTGATGAGGTGATTCACGGTACCACCCTGGTCATAAATTCCATCATCGAGCGAAAGGGCGCCAGAACCGCTCTGATCACCACCAAAGGGTTCAGGGATGTGCTTGAACTGGGTCGCGAGATCCGCTATGCCCCCTACGATGTGTTCGCGGAATTTCCAAAGCCTCTGATTCCGAGGAATTTTCGGTTGGAAGTGACTGAACGGGTCCGAAGCGACGGAACCGTACTTACGCCACTGGACGAAGATGAGGGGCGACGCGTTGTGCGTGAGCTTTTGAAAATGGGTGTGGAATCGATCGCCGTTTGCCTTCTCAATTCCTTTGAAAACCCGGCCCATGAGCAGAAAATCAAAGAGATTGTTCTGGAAGAGGCACCGGACGTTTCCGTGTGCATCTCCTATGAGGTACTGCCCCAGATCAGGGAATATGAACGGACCAGCACCACGGTCACCAACGCCTATGTGAAACCGTTGACCGGCAAATACCTGGTGAAACTGGCAGGGCGACTGGAAAAGCTGGGGTCAACGGGGAAGCTTTTTATCATGCTATCCAGCGGCGGTATTACCTCCATCAAAACGGCGGCGGAGTTTCCGGTCAGGATCATCGAATCGGGTCCGACGGCCGCGGTCATATCGGGCCAGTATTATGGGAAGCTCTTTGATATTCCGGAGATATTCTGCTTTGACATGGGGGGGACCACCGCCAAATCGTGCCTGATCCAGGGAGGGGTGGCCAGTGTGGTCCCCACCTTTGAGGTGGGTAGGGTTCAGCGGTTCATGAAGGGGAGCGGGCTGACCATACAGGTGCCGGTGGTGGATCTCATGGAAATCGGTGCCGGGGGCGGCAGTATCGCCCAGGTGAGCCGGCTGGGAACCCTACAGGTGGGGCCTGAAAGCTCCAGCGCCGAACCGGGACCTATCTGCTACGGCCGCGGTGGAACGTCTCCCTGCGTCACTGACGCGGACCTGGCGCTGGGATACCTGGATGCCGACTATTTTCTGGGCGGCGAGATGAAACTTGACAAGGATGCCGCCATGAAAGGGATTGAAAGCGCCATTGCGGAACCTCTGAATGTTTCCCCGGTGCAGGCGGTCTGGGGCATCCATGACCTCATCAATGAAACCATGGCCGGTGCCGCCAAGACCCATATCGCCGAAAAGGGGGGCAATCCCAAACTGGTAACGGTTATCGCCTTTGGCGGGGCCGGTCCTGTTCACGCTTACGGCTTAACCAAAAAACTGGGGGCCAAAAGATTGATCGTGCCGCCCAATGCCGGCGTGGGGTCAGCTCTCGGGTTTTTTACCGCTCCCAGGGCCTTTGACCTGGTGCGCAGCCACAAGAGCCCCCTCATGGAGGCGGATTTTTCGGAAATCGAGACGATTTTTTCCGAAATGGAGACCGAAGGTTTGAAAACCCTGGAAACCCGAAAGGGCGGTGAAGGGATTCGATTTGAGCGCTCGGTGGATGTACGATTCGTGGGCCAGGGATCTGAAACCAATATTGCCGTTCCGGAAGGGGATTTTGCCCGCGTTGATCCAAAGGAGATCCGCCGGCGGTTTGACCGGGTCTACGAAAAATTGTACGGACGGACCTATCCCGATTCGGCGGTGGAATTCATCAATTTCAAGGTCCGCGCCAGCCTTCCGGAACGGCTGCTGAAACTGCCCGAACTGAAAGACGAGGGATTCACCCTCGAAGATGCCATCAAAGGTGAGCGGCAGGCCTATTCAGGGATTGCGAGGGATTTTGTCCCCCACACCGTGTATGACCGTTACAAACTGAGCCGGGACGCAAAATTTAGAGGGCCTGCCATCATTGAAGAGCGGGAGTCCACCGTGATTGTGGGAGAGGATGCAAGCGTGTCCGTTGATCGTTACGGCTTCCTGTGGATTGAATTTGATTAAAGGGTGCAGCCCCCCTGCCCCCTGATAACTGCCCCCTTAATAATAGGAGGAAATCATGGGTCAACGCTTTGATCCCATTACCATCGAAATACTCTGGCGGCGATTGATTTCTATCGTTGATGAAGCGGACAGTGCCGTGTCTCGAACCGCCTTTTCAAGTCTTCTGAGAGACGCCCACGACTATACCTGTATGTTTACGGATCGGAAAGGGCGCGAACTGGCCCAGGGATCCTTTGCCACGCCCGGTCAGTCCGGCGCCATGGCCCTGGGGATCAAGAAACTGGTGAACCGGATGCCCGAAGAAAGCCTTCATCCGGGAGATGTCTTTATCACCAACGACCCATGGGCCCTGGCCGGCCATTTAAACGACGTCTGTGTGCTGAGCCCCATTTTTCATAAAGGTAAACTGACGGCCTTTACGGCCTGTGTGTTTCACCATTCAGACATCGGCGGCCGGGTTTCCTCGGACAACCACGATGTCTACGAGGACGGGCTCTTCATTCCCCTGGTGAAGCTCTACAACGCTGACCGGATCAACGAATCCGTCGTGGAAATGATCAAGTGGAACGTTCGGACCCCGGACGAAGTGATCGGTGATATCAGAAGCCAGATTGCCGCCAACCATGTCTGCGCGGAGAAGATCACCCAAATGTTGGACGAATACCGGTTGGACGGCCTGGATGACCTGGCGGACGAAATCATCCGCCGCACCGAAAAGAGCATGCGGGAAGCCATTCTGAAGGTTCCTGACGGTGTCTACAGGGCTGAAGGGGTCATTGAGCAGATGGAAGGAAAGGATGACCTGGTCATCAAGGCGGCCGTCCATGTCAAGGAGAGTGATATCAGGGTGGATCTGGACGGGTCCTCTTCCCAGGTGGATTGGGGGGGGAATGTGGTCTTTAATTTCACCTATGCCTACGTGTTCATGGCCATGAAAAGCATGTTTGATCCGGATATTCCCAACAACGACGGGTGCACCGCCCCCATTGCCATGGAGGCGCCTTCAGGGAGTGTCGTGAACTGCAGATTTCCCGCCGCGGTGGCCGCCCGCATGCAGATCGGGCATTTCATAACGGAGATCATTTACCGGGCCATGGCCCATGTTCTGCCGGATCGGGTGATTGCGGGGAGCGGCGGAACGCCCGCCAACATGAATGTCCTCTACGGCCATCACGGAGACGGCCGACCCTGGCATTCGGTGCGGATCAGGGGGGGCGGCATGGGGGCCAGTGCCCGGTCAGACGGCAATTATGTCTACATATTTCCGGCAAACGGTGCCAACACCCCTGTGGAGATACTGGAAAGCGATACGCCGCTCATTGTTGAAAAACGGGAGTTGTTGACCGATTCGGGGGGCATCGGCGTCATGAAAGGAGGATTGGGACGGCGGAGCGTCATTAGAATTCCTGACGATGCCTATGCACCGCTTGAACCGGTGAACCTGGGGATTCAGTCCGGCCGCCATCAATACCCGCCGGAAGGTCTTTTCGGCGGCGGCGAGGGAGCCAAAGCCGCCTTTCTCATCAACGGTGCTTCCGGCAACCCTTACGGCCTCAGCCAGTTGAAACCGGGCGATGTGATCACCATCGATGCAGCGGGCGGGGGCGGCTACGGCGATCCCCTTGAGCGCCAGGTGAAAAGGGTAGAGACGGATGTTCGGGAAGGATATGTGAGTCTGGATGCGGCGGAAAGGAGTTACGGCGTGATGATTGACCCGGAAACGGGGCTCGCCGATGAAGAGGCCACCGCGCGAAAGCGTCGTGAAATGATCGGTGCTCGCTGATTCTTCGATCAGAGGAAAGGACGGCGGTTTGTAATCGGATCGGTTGAAATCACATGGACCAAAGAGAATAAGGAGTCAACATGAATGAGGAAATTTTTTTAGGAAACGGCGCCATTGCCCTGGGCTTGATTGAAGCCGGATGTCAGGTGATGACATCGTATCCGGGAACTCCCAGTTCGGAGATCCTGCCTGAAGCGATCCGTCTGGTGAAATCCCAGGGACTGAACACCTATGTGGAATGGTCCACCAATGAGAAAGTGGCGCTGGACAACGCCTTTGCCGCCGCCATCTCCGGAAAGCGGTCTGCCTGCTGCATGAAGCAGGTGGGGCTCAATGTGGCTGCCGATACCCTCATGAGTGCCGTTTACACGGGAACCGTGGGGGGACTGGTCATTATCAGCTGTGATGATCCTGGGCCCCATTCTTCTCAAACGGAACAGGACACCAGGTTCATGGCCAGACTGGCGAAAGTCCCTGTTCTGGACCCGGCCACGCCCGATGAGGCGAGACGCATGGCGCGCCTTGCCATGGACCTCTCGGAAGAGTTTCGCATTCCTTTCATCCTGAGGCCCGGCATCAGGGTCTGCCATGCCCGGCAGAACCTTTCCTGGGACGGACTGGACAGCAATCTCCAAAAAGCCTCATTTGAAAAGGATCCGGGCCGCTGGGCCGCAACCCCTCGTTTTCGGTTTATCCTTCACGGGGAACTGAACCGGAAGCTTGCGGCCATCGGCGAGCGGTTTTCCACCCTTTCGGATATCAATTTCCATAACCTGAAGCCCGGGAAGCGCTACCCTTTAGGGATCATTGCGGGAGGCGTACCATTTGCCGCCATCACCGACATTCTGGCCGATGAGAACCGAACCGATATTCCGCTTTTGAAACTGGGGGGCCCCTACCCCCTTCCCAAAAGTCTGACCGACGAATTCATGGGAGCCTGCGAGAAAGTGCTGGTGCTTGAAGAGACCGACACCCTTATCGAATACCTGCTGGGGGACCGGGAAAAGGTGCTCGGGCGAATTTCGGGGCATGTCCCTTCCCAGGGAGAACTCCTCCCTGAAGTCATCTTCCGGGCCCTGGATGGTATTTTCAAAGAACTGAATCTTGAACCCCTCAGAGAGGGAACGGGCGATAACGTACGCCAACTGGTACAGGGGCTGGAACTCCCCATTCGAAAACCGACTCTCTGTCCGGGGTGTCCTCACCGGGCCAGTTTTTTCACCATCCGCAAGACGCGGCCCAAGGCGATCTTTACCTCCGATATCGGTTGCTACACCCTCGGTCTCAATCTGGGTGCCGTGGACACGGTACTGGACATGGGGGCCGCAATCACCATGGCATCCGGGTTCTACCATGCACACAAACAGGATGGGATAGAGCAACCCATCGTAGCCACCATCGGCGATTCCACTTTCTACCATTCCGGCACGGCGGGGCTTCTGAATGCCGTGTACAATGATGCCCGATTTATCCTTTTCATCCTGGATAACCTCACAACGGCCATGACCGGTATGCAGCCGACTCCCGGAACCGGCATTCGCGCGGACGGCACAAAAGGAAACGTCATTTCCCTTGAAAGGGTGGTCAAGGGATGCGGCATTGATTTTATCGAAGAGGTGGACCCCTATGACATCAAGGCCATGAAGGCTCTGATGAAGCGCGCTGCCGAATATACAGAAGCCCCGGACGGCGGCATCGCCGTCATTATCGCCCGGCACCCCTGTGTCATTGCCTATCGTTCGGAAGCGGTTCCCGAGCGGATTCCGGTGGAAATCACCGACGACTGCGTTGAATGCAATTTCTGCATGGACCGTTTTGAATGTCCTGCCCTTTTTCATGATGAAACACTGGGCCGCACGGATATCAACCAGGCCCTTTGCGCTCAGTGCGGCGTGTGTCTGGAGATCTGCCCTAAAGGCGCCATTGTAAAAAGTGCAAGATGATGATTGCGGAATGCATTCGGTGTGGAGGCGAATAATCTTCCACCTTTGAAATTGAGGGAGCGGAAATAATGGAAAACATCAATATGATATTCTGTGGTCTGGGGGGACAGGGAATCCTTTTCATGACCAAGATTTTTGCCCGCGCCGCCTTGAACAAGGGAATGCCCACCCTTGGCGCGGAGACACACGGGATGGCACAAAGGGGCGGTTCGGTGATTTCCCATCTCAAGCTGGGAAAGGCTGCCAGCAGTCTGGTAAGGGAGAAGACCGCAAGATTCCTGCTGGCTTTGGAAGAAAACGAAGCCTACCGGAATCTCCCCTTTCTGGCGCCGGGGGGAAAGATATATGTCAATGGGGATAAGGATGAGTCTCCTAGGGAGTCGGTTCAATCCTATATTGAAGAACAGGGGATCTCGTGGTATCCATTCCCGGCCCAGAAAACCGCCATGGCCCTGGGCAATCCCATGTCCACCAACCTGGCCCTCATGGGGTTCTATGCGGCCAGGGAAACAGAACCCTTTAGTCGGGAAGATCTGCGGCAGACCATCATAGATGTGAGCCCCGACCGTTTCAGGGAAAACAACCTCAAAGTCTTTGACGCCGGATCTGATGCTGGTGAATAGGCCTGGCTGTTGCGTCTTTTTTTGAAGTGGGAGCCTGATGATACAAAGCGCTTGACGTCAGTAAATTTCGTACGTAGAATACGAATATGGCTTATCAAAAGCGCAATTTGGAAACAAAAGCAGATGCGTTGCTCGGCTTTTTTCCGGTCGTCATCATCCTGGGGGTTCGGCAATGTGGAAAAACCACCCTGGCAAGACGATTGAGACCGGACTGGCGGTACTTTGATCTTGAACGCGCCAAGGACTTCGAACGGGTAGCCGGCGATTTCGACTTTTTCATTAAGGAGCATTCGGGTGCTGTGATACTCGACGAGGCCCAGCGATTTCCCGATCTTTTTAAAGAATTGCGAGGCGTCATTGACAGGGACAGAAAGCGAAAAAACCGTTTTCTACTGACCGGCTCCAGTTCTCCGGAGCTCATCAGGGGCGTTTCCGAAAGTCTGGCGGGAAGGGTGGGGCTTATTGAACTCGGGACTTTCAAAGCCAATGAACGCCATTCCCTGAGCCTGTCGCCTTTCTATGGGATTTTCAATGAAAAACTGGGTTCAAAAAACATCGATTTTTTGAAGGGGCTTCGGCCCGCCCTATCCCACGATCAGTTAATGGATGCTTTCTTAAAGGGCGGATACCCCGAACCCCTATTGCCGGATGACAATCGCTTTTTTAACCTCTGGATGGAAAACTACATTCAAACTTATATACAAAGAGACATTAGAATGCTTTTTCCCAGGTTGAACGTGATCAAATACCAGCGATTTGTATCCATGTTGTCCGCCCTCAGCGGAACGATCGTCAACCGTTCACAGGGGGGAAGATCTCTGGATATTTCCGAGAAGTCGGTCCGGGATTATCTGGAAATTGTCGAGGGAAGTTATATCTGGCGAAATATTCCCAGTTATGAGAAGAGCGCAAGCAAATCGGTGGTAAAAATGCCCAAAGGCAGTTTTCGAGACAGCGGGTTGGCGCACTTCTTACAAGGAATCGGCAACCGTGATCAATTGCTCAATTATCCGAATGTGGGCGCGGGGTTTGAGGCCTTTATATGCGAGGAAATCATCAAAGGATTACAGGCAACACCTGTTGTAAACTGGAACTATTACTACTTCAGGACCAGAAACGGCGCCGAGATTGATCTGATTCTGGAGGGTCCTTTCGGTACCCTGCCCGTTGAAATCAAACTGGGCCGTGCGGTGAAACAGCGGCAGTTACAGACCATCAAGCGTTTCGTCCGCGAAAACGGACTCCCTTTGGGGATTCTGATCAATAACAGCGATCAGGTGGAATTGGTTGCCGACAAAATCCTCCAATTGCCCGCGGGATGTGTTTGAAGGTTCATCGAAGAATCCGGACCCTTCCTGGAAGCCCTTTATGATCAGGGTCTGATGGTCATCATCTGAAGTGTCAGCGATCCGTTGGTCACCTTTCCTGTTATTGTATGGCTTCATAGGTGTTCGGAATTCGAAGCTGCGATCGGCTCAACCAGATCTGGTCGATGCGGTGGGGTGTTTGACGCGGTTGGATGCGTATGGTGTGATCGCCGCCATGGTTCAGTTCTATGGCGGTCGGATCATCGGTATCACTTGCCCACCCATAGACGCCGGCCGGATGAACATCCAGCCAGTTTCCCAGACGAACACTTCGATTTCCGGTGCCGATCTGATCATCCACCTGCAGCCAGACGGAATCCGTGTACCCGTTATCCATGTCACTTTTGCCTCTCAACCAGACGACATACCGGCCCGCGGGTGCCGAAAATTGCATTTCAACATAGACCTGAGGGTCTGGTACCGCCCGTTGATTCGCTCCTGATGAAAACTCGATGGCACGCCCCATGGAAGTCTCCTCGTCTTTGACCACACGAACACCGATCGATGACCTGCTTGTGATGGATTCGGAATCCAGCAGGATGTCCCGCGCGGGATCGTAGGTCAGGGGCATGGGGTCATGGTTTACGGATGCGCCGCTGATGGCGAAAACAATCAAACCGATATACAGGACAGGCACGGCAATGAGGGCGCCCTTTTTCCCGAGGCCAAGATAAAAGGGGCGGGTTGTCTTCATTCCGAACAAAAAGCGAAAGAGATTGAACTTCCTGACAAGGAAGATATAGAGGGTCAGGATAACCAAGAAGGAAATGGCCAAAACAATGACCCATTTCAAAAAATCATTGATCTCCCAGGACATCACGAAAAAACCGACACATACCAGGACCGGCTGGTGCAGGATATAGAAGGGGAGGACACCTTCATTGGCATTGCGCAGAGAAGGACGATCAAAAGCAAGAAACCGCATCCCGAATCCGAGAATGGCACACAACCAGCACCAGGCACTCACAAAGTAGACAAATGATTGTGTCAAATCGGCGATCAAGGCCGGCAGCATCACCCGTGACGGGCTGAACAACTGGTAAAGGTATGCAGTGGACAAAACAACGCCCAGTATGAGAGAAATCCAGCGCTGATTTGTGATGTTCTTTTGGAGCCGGTCACTGGACACGATCATGAATCCCGCAATCAGGAACCAGAGGTAATAGAGAAACCCCCAGGACCCGGCGCCGATGTTCAGAACATACTCCGGTAAGGTCGCTTTCATGATCAGGGGTGGACTCGAAAACCATACATACATCCAGCCCGGCATGGCCAAAACCTTCGTCAACCCATTAAGGATCCCCTCTCCGCTCCCTTTGAACCAGACAAAGAGGCGATAGCAGATGAGGCAGTCGATAAACAGAAACAGGAGGTACCAGAGATGGGTCCCGTGAAAGGCAAAATTGCCCCCTGGCACGCCGATTCCTTTATACAGACCGTTCATATATTCGGGTATGAATGAAAAGAATGATCCCGTGAACTGGCCGTGCGTCAACCGCTCCAGGTAGACTTGCACGGCGCTGGCCGTGACGGATGCGACCACAACCGGAACCATCAGTCTCAGAAACTTGTCCACATAGAAATTCTTAAATCCCCGGGACTTTCCCCCATCGGACTTTCCCCCATCGGACTTTCCCCCATCGGACTTTCCCCCCTCGGTCTTTTTCATGGCATAGAACAGGCTCGCGCCGGAGATGATGAAAAAAAGCGGCATCAGCCAACTCATGGCAAAAACATTCCATAGTTCTACCCAGACAAAGGTATTGTCGTTCTTAACGACCCAGTCACCCACATTGAAGAATCGGGTGCTGTGATAAAGGAAGACCAGTAACGTGGCCGATACACGAAGCCAGTCCAATTCATATCTTCTTTGAAATGTACTTGTTGTCATTTTTTGAAAACCTCGACCTTAAGTGTTCTCTTAAATGAAGTGTCTTTGCATTTTGTTTTAACGTCTGTTTACACGGATATCTCCGCTGAATGTTGAAATGTTCAGGCTCGCACCGCCTTTTCCGACGATTCCCTGGAGTTGCTTGTGTCCGATTTTACCATCAATTCTAAGCTCAAAATCGCAGACCACATCGCCGGTGGATGTTCTGGTTTGAAGCTCAAAGTCCGAGCTTTTGGGAATCCTTAGGGTTATGTCCCCGCTGTGGGAACCAAGGGCATAAGAACCGTTGGGAGACAGGATGCCCTCTATCCTAACATCACCGCTGACGGTTTCTATTTCCATATCTTCGCCCCGGGAAAATGATTTCATATGGATATCTCCGCTGACGGATTCCGCTTCAAAGGAACCTTTGAGGTTGCGAACCGCGATTTCCCCCGATGTGGTCTTAATTCCGGTATTGCCGATGATTTTTTTAAAACCCATGTCTCCGCTCACGGATTCCGCATCAAGGGAACCTTCGAGGGAATGAACCGTGAGGTCTCCTGATGTGGTTATCAGTTCCGTATTGCCAATGATATGCTCTAGATAGATGTCGCCGCTGATGGTTTTGCATTTCACACGGCTTTTGACTTCAATAATTCTTATATCACCGCTGACTGTTTTAACTTCGAGGGATCCTCCGAAATCATGGATCTCGGCATTGCCGCTGACGGTTTCGACTTTCAGGCGGGTCGAATCCGGGACAAAGAGCTCATAATGAACAGACGTACGGGTTGATCCGAAAAAGCTGAATCTCTTGTCACTGCTGGTGGTAATTCTTATCATCCCGTTCTGTTGCGTGATCCGGACGACTTCATTAAGGTCCTTCTTGGGTCCTCCGGCGTGCGCAGCCTTGATCTCCACTCGATCCTTCCCCCATCCCTTGACAAGAATATCTCCCCCCACATTCTGTAAATGGACTCTCCCGCCTCTTTTAAAACCATATGATTTTTCAAGTCGATCTTTTGCACCCGCAAAGATAAGGGAGGGAACGCAGAGCAGCAGGACTGCGAACATGAGTATTGAAAAACTTACTTTCCCTGATTCCATGATCATCCCCGTACTGTGTTGTTATGCTTTTAACCCCTTTGGATTAATGGTGAAATCTCAACCGGCCCGCATTGCGAGATCTCTTATGTCGTTAAGAAGTTCCATTTTTTTCTTATAGCATGCCATGAGAAGTGCATTGGCTGCTTTGTCCTCCGGATGAGCTGAAATGGCTGCCTGACAAATGCGAATGGAGTTGTCGATGATGGCAAGATTCTCCGTGAATACCGCCGCCAAATCGGGCGGAAGTTTTTCCTGATAATCAGGTATGGTCCGAACAAGGGCATTGATCGCAAGCTCATAATGCTTTTCCGCCGTCTCAAAGTGCTTCAGTGCGTATTCTGCTGAATCCTTTGATTCCATGTTTTGAAATGGCAGGCCATGAAAGAGCAAGAAAGTAACGACCATCATCAATACAAATGCGCCTGAAGCCATGGCAACTCCCTTATGGAATAGAGAAAAACCCAAAACATGCGGCTTTTCCTTGGGTGGGGAAATTGCCTTCCGGCCCTTAGACGTCATATGCCGTTCAATGGAACGCCACACATCTTCAGACGGCTCGAACTTTTTCAAGTTTCTGGCTTCCTGAACCAAAGACGTCATTTCAACAAACAGGCTCGAGCAAACCTGGCATCCGTGCATGTGCCGTTCAAGTCCTTGGGCCTCGGATGCTCTTAAAAGACCATCCAAATCATCGCTCATGAGCCTTTGTGCCTCTCTGCATTTCATGATGTTTGCTCTCCCAAATATTTTCTCAGTTTCATCCGTGCCTTGAACAACTGCGACTTGATCGTGCCTTCGCTTAATTTCATGATACCCGCGATCTCAGCATGGGTGAATCCCTGGACATCATGGAGCAGAAACACGGATTTTTGTTTCGGTGGAAGATGGTAAACGGCCCGTTCAAGATATTTTCTGACAAGCAGGCTGTCGTCTTCATGCTCATAGGCTTGCGCCATGTGGTCCAAAAAGACCTCTTTTGAGACGCCTTTTTTTCGGGTGAAACTGATGCATGTGTTGATGGCGATGCGATACATCCAACTTTTGAAATCCTCGGGCGATCGAAGCTTCCTGATTTTTGTAAAGACCTTGATGAAGATCTCCTGCAGCAGATCTTCCGCTGAACTGCTGTCGCGGCTGAAGCGACGGGCCAGGTTAAAAAGAGAGGATTTATAGCCCCTGTACACGATTTCCATTGCCTTTGTATCTCCATCTTGACAGCGCCTGACCACATCTATAAGGAATTCCTTGTTGCTAAAATTCATATGAGCTCGGTCTTTGTTCATTTCCGATCTGCCGTCCATGGGAAATCCGCGAATCGAATCTATTATTAAGACGCGTCATATTTCAAAATGGTTGCCCAGGGAAGAGGAAAAATCAAAAAAGGGACATCTTTAAGTCGTTACCCTCATTTTTGGTATCCTCGTGCAGGTGCGGGACGCGGCCGTTCTTTTCGCCTGATCACTCCGCAACTTTGAATTTGCCTACTCAACCCCTTTTGTGGTACTTGGGGCCTAAGGCCGTAATGAAGTTTCCGGTCACAATGGAGACAATACCATTACGGGTTCTTATCTCCGGCTACCCGTGCAGGAGGGGTTGAACAATAATGGACGCATATCCCATGGCAAGACATGATCTGGAGTTTTTCCCAGTCAACCAGGGCGGGGAGCAGTTTGTTCTGGTGAGAGACCATTTGGGGCTTTCGCCCGAAGGGACCGCATTGGGGATACCCCTCTACCAGTTCATGACACTTCTGGACGGGAGTCACTCCATCACCGATTTGCAGACCATTTTCATGCGACATCAGGGCGGTGTATTTGTCGGATCAGATGAGATCAATAGATTGTTGGAGAGTCTTGATACCACCTATTTGCTGGACTCGAAGACCTTTCGATCGGCAAGAGATAAAATCGTATCGGATTTCACAAAAAGCCCCATCAGGCCGGCATCCCACAGCGGAAAAAGCTATCCGGACGATTCGGCCCAGCTAAAGGCCCGTCTGGAAGAAATCTTGGCCGAAGCGACTCACGCATCCGGCGGCCATGAGGTTCCGTCCGCTGAAATCAAAGCACTGGTGGCCCCTCATATCGATCTCAACGTGGGGCAAAAATCGTATAATATGGCTTATGGGATGCTTCTGAACAAAAGGGTGGACCGGGTTGTGGTTTTGGGGACGGGTCATCATCTGAATGAGGGCCTCTTCTCCCTGACCCATAAGGATTTTGAAACCCCTTTTGGCAGGATTAAAAGCGACCGGGATGCCGTAAAGGGTCTACAAAAGGCCGGTCAGGGGGTGCTTGCCCCCAACGACTTTGTCCACCGGTCGGAACACTCCGTTGAGTTTCAACTCATCTTTCTGCAGCGTGTGCTGAAAAATAAGGATTTCAAAATCATCCCCATTCTCTGCGGATCACCGCAGCTTCTTGATGTCCACTCTCGAGACGTTTTCCTCGAAAAGTCCGGACCCTTCCTGCAAGCCCTTCGCCGAATTCTCGAAGATCCAGGCCATGAAACGCTTCTGGTGGCGGGTGTCGATTTTTCCCACACAGGCCCCAAATTCGGCCACCAACAGACGGCAAGGGCTTTGGAAAAACGGTTCAGGGAGCACGATCAAAACCTCTTAGGGCATCTGTGCCATATGAATGCCGACCTATTCTGGCAAGAATCGGCAAGGGTCGGGGACGAATATCACGTCTGCGGTTTTTCCGCCATGGCACTATTGATGGAAGTGGTTGGAAACGCTAAAGGGAAGGTCTTGAGTTACGAGATATGGCATGAAGATCCCACCCAGTCCGCCGTCAGTTTCGCGTCCGTTCTCTTTGCAGAAACCCCGCCCGTTTCAGGTTCTTGAGCCTTTATCATCAGGGTCTGATGGTCAGCATCTGAAAGGTCAGCGATCCGTTGTTCACCTTTGGGGCTTTGATGAAAGTGGTATCGGATGCCTGGTCCTTGAACGACGCATCCCATCCCCCTTGAAGGGTCAATGCGGCCGATCTGTTCAGGATGATGCTCCCCCCATGGTCTCCCCGGGCGATTTTGATGGTGGCCCCGTCACCGGCGGCGTCAATGGCCTCTTGTGGCGTCTGGTAGCAGGGCCAGTTGCCGCCGCACCCTTCTTCGGCCGCCACATAGAGCACCGATGCATCAGTGAACTCATCGGCCCCAATGTCTATGCCGTTACCAAAAGGTCTTTTGTCATCGTCAATATCATTGACAAGACCCGTGACGGCGGTGCCCTGGTCAATGGCAGGAGAATCGGATGAGATGTGCAAATTTCCCGATGCGGGATTTAAGAGTTTCGGATCGGCATAGCGGCTGTTGCCGTCATTACCCGTGGCATTTCGCCATGATGAGAAGCTGCTGTAGAAGATCTTTTTCCATTGCCATCGGGGATTGCCGTTTTCTGAACCGTGGTAGATGTTGTAATTGATGGTGTTGCCGGCATTGCTGGTAAAGGGGTTGCTCAAAAACAGGTTCTGATCGTTACAAAAGAAAATGTTGTTCTTGATGTCAGTCTGTTGCACATCATATTGGAGGCACAGCTCACCGTTTCCATCCCTGTCGGAATCGTTCTGGTAGCAGGTGTTGTTGATGATGCTGCAGTATTGGGTGCTGCCCCTTTGGGTGTCATATCCCCCCAGCGCAATTCCCATGATATGGTTTTGGTATACGAAGTTATTTTTGACAATAATATGGCTGCTGCTCTTCCCCTGATGTTCACTGGCAATCTCGATGCCGATATTGCAATGATGAACGATATTTCTTTCAATGGTGATTCTCGTTCCCCCATCCACGTAAATACCGCCGGCGGACTTCTCACCCTTGTAAGCGGGGTTTGTTGATGCGTCAATGTTATAAACCGTATTGCCGATGCAAACACCGTCACGGGCCCTGTCAAGGCTTTCGTCGCTGCATACCCCTTCATACCCGATGAAATCGATCCCGATATTGTCGTTGTCATGGATCCTGTTGTTTGAGACCACAAAATCCTCCACATTGCCGTTTAGCACCAGGGATTCGCTGGATC
The DNA here is from genome assembly GCA_028278625.1 of Thermodesulfobacteriota bacterium. Next base: position 9,856 of record JANQDY010000064.1, on the reverse strand, counting down.
CCAACAGGCAGTCCCTGATTTCATTACCGTCAATGACAATGTTATTGATGGATGCGGTTTCACTCTCCCCGTAGACGGCAATGCCGTGGGCATTTCCTTGATCCGCGGTGTTCTTGATTGAATGAATCACATTGTCTCTGATCTCAAGGTGGTGGGAGGTGCCTGATACCCAGATGCCCGCCGGCGTGGTATCGGCCTTTGATGTGGTCAGGTTTCGCAGTTGGAACCCGATGATGTTTACATAGGCGATGTTTTCCAGATGCAATAGCCCCTCGTCTGTTAAACCGGTGCCGTCAAGGACGGGCGTCTCGTCCAGATAGTTTTTGAGGGTGATGTGCCCCAAAGCCGCTGAGCCCGAACGGTTGAAATAAATGGCTTCATTGTAGACGCCCCCCCTCACATGGATGGTATCCCCGGGCCCTACGGCGTCAACGGCGTGCTGAATGGAACGCCAGGGGGATGCTAATCCTCCCGAGTTCAGGTCGTTTCCACCGGTGTCCACATAATAGTCTGCCCCAAGAGCCGAAAACCCCGTCAAAAGCGGCGCCAAAAGCATCAGCAATATAAGGACGGTTCTCTTCATGTTCTGATCCGGAATTCGCTTATAATCAGGCGGGAGGTTTTCCAGAAGCCGCACAGCAGGCTAATAATTCTCAATGATCCACACATCCTTCACTGTGTTATCCGTAATAGTGTTTCCTGAGCGCTTCAGGATGGATGCATCCGGCCAGGTATCGTCCTTGCTGAGATTCCAGATAAAGATGCCGTAGTAGTTTCGGCGGCTGATGTTGTTCTCCAGCACATAGCCGTAAGGATGCTGGGAATCCTCGTCGCTGATCTGAATGCCCGGTCCCAGGTTGTCCGTAAAGGCGTTGTTCCTGATGGTGACGTCATGTCCTCCATCCAACCAGATGCCGCCGTCCCACCATTCATCTTCGGTGGCATCCAGATCGTTTGTTCGAATGTCGTTACCCTCAACCAGTACGTTGACACCGTCTTCAACCAGGATGCCGCCGCCGATGTTGTCAAAGGAAGCATTGTCTAAAATAGCGCAATCAGTACATTCGAAGGTGTTGATACCGGTTCCCAAAACACCGTCTGGTCTCGGGTTTGGCCCGTTTGAATAGACCTGGTTGTTTTTGATGGTGACGTTTTGGGAGACGTCAATGTGAATGCCGTACCCTTCGATTTCCCAACCGGTTAGTTGGGGTTTAAAGCCGTTGTGGTGAACCGTAAGGCCCTGCAGGGTGATGCCCTTGCTCAGATAGAAGCCGATTCCCACATCCGAGTAGTTTTTGAATTCCAGGTTTTCAAAGATGAGATTTTGGCAGTTCTCACACCAGAAACCGATTTTGGCGCTCTTCTGTCCGTCGAAAACAGGTTTTGTCCCGATTCCGACAATGGTGATGAAGCCGTTGGCACCGCCGATGTTCTCCAGCATAAGCGCTTCCTGATAGGTCCCTGAAAGAATATGAATCGATTCGCCGGGACCGGCGGCCTTGAGCGCACGGTCAAGGGTCCGAAAAGCGGTGGATTTGCTCAGGCCGTCATTTTGGTCATTTCCCTGGGTGGATACGTAGTAGACGGTGCCGTCCTGTTTCAGGACGACCGTTGCGCCCAATTCCGCGTGAAAACCGTTTTTCACGGTTATCTTCGGTGCTCTGAACGTGACTTTTGCGTTCTTTTTAACGGTGACGCTATCCAAAATGGTGATGCTGACCGAGGCAGCGCAATCGCAGACAGTGTTGGCGTCAAAGGTTACGTTGTTGAGCGTGACCGTGGTTCCGGTACAGTCCGGGCATGCACGCAAGACATTGTCTTTGGCGGACACCGTCATGGAAAAGGGCCACACCAGCAGCAGGCAGATGAAAGCGGTCAAACGGATTGTTTCCATCTGGTTTTCTCCTCGGGATAAACTGTCGGCTGAGGTTATCTCACAGATGACCGATAGAAAGGGCCAGTAGAAACTGGCCGCCGAAATATAGGGGCAATCCCAGGATACGGTTGATGGGTTCCTTTTTGACAAAGCGGTCCCTGGCCACGAAAATATCCGAAATGTAGAAGCAGATAGCACCAAAAAGCGCCAGCATGCGCCCGGCCATGGCCAATTCCGGCCTTAATAGAAGTGAAAAAGCGCCGCAAACCATGATGGTGATAATGACAACATAGACCAGTACCGGGAACATCATCTGTCCCAGATACGGTTTGAGACGTAAGAAAATCCCCAAACTGGCGATCGTGACCGGCAGGCAGCCCCATAAAACGGATGGACTGGGAGGGGCGACATAAAAGAACGCGATAACATAGAAAACGTGGCCTATCAGAAATGATACCAGGCCCAGCAAGAACATCCGTTTTTGGGGCAGTGCCAGAAAAACATCACCGCCCAGGCAGAAAATGAGACCGGTAAGAAGCCACGCGAAATAGGCGGGCACGGGCCTTGGTTGTAAGAGGGCAGCGGTTACGAAGAGCAGTGAAATGACTGTTTTAACTGGGAGAATCCCTTTCGGCATCTCTTTGCTCTCAAAATAGAGCAGGATGGGCATGAGTATCAGGGCAAAAATGATGATTGACGCTGTCATTTCTGAGCACTCCTCCGGGCTCCCTTGATGAGACGGTCAAGAAGGACGGACCATAGTGAGTATAGATCGTGATGCGTCTCATGGCAAGTTCTAGGGGGACAGGGGTTGTGAAAATTTCAGATGGAACGATTTAGAAAGGTTTAATGGTTGCATTCTATTACCTGTTTGTGAGATATTTAAAAATTACGGTTTACAAATAGATTTTATTTCATCATCAATGAAACGCGTCAGGAAAGTATATGAAATGACACAGTTAAAAGAAGCAAGGGCCGGCGTGCTGACGCCGGAAATGAAAGAGGTGGCAGCGGTTGAACAGGTGAATGTGGATTGGCTCATGGGGCAGGTGGCATCAGGGAAAGTGGTGATCCCGGCCAACAGACGGCACCGGAACCTGGTACCCTGCGGCATTGGCGAAGGGTTGCAGGTGAAGGTCAACTCGAATATCGGCACATCATCGGACCGGGCCATCCTTAGTGAGGAGCTGGAGAAACTGAAAGTCTCCATAGAAGCGGGTGCCGATACGGTTATGGACCTCTCCACCGGCAAGGATATTGATGGGACAAGGAAGCGAATCCTGGCTGAATCCACCGTCCCCATCGGCACCGTCCCCATTTATCAGGCCATCGTTGAGACCGTTGAGGAAAAGGGGGCCCTCATTCACCTGGACAGTGAGAAGATATTTGAGGTGATTGAAAGGCAGGCACAAGACGGTGTCGATTTCATCACGGTTCATTGCGGATTGACCCTGGCGGCCCTGGCGTTACTCAGGAACCAGGGGCGGATCACCAACATCGTCAGCCGCGGCGGGTCTTTTCTGACCACATGGATGCTGCACCATGAAAGAGAAAATCCGCTTTTTGAGGAATATGACCGCCTCCTGGAGATTGCGGGGCAATACGATGTAACCCTCAGCCTGGGGGATGGGCTGAGACCGGGCTGTCTGGCGGATGCCACGGACAGGGCCCAGATCCATGAGCTCATGACCCTGGGTGATTTGACCCGCCGGGCCTGGGAAAGAGACGTACAGGTGATGATTGAAGGTCCGGGTCACGTCCCTTTGGACCAGGTGGAGGCCAATATCATCCTCCAGAAGAAAATGTGCAATCACGCCCCTTTTTACGTTCTGGGTCCCCTGGTGACGGATATCGCAGCGGGATATGACCATGTGGCCTGTGCCATCGGGGGTGCCCTGGCAGGGGCCGCCGGCGCAGACTATCTCTGCTATGTAACCCCCGCGGAACACCTGTGCCTGCCCAGCGTTTCGGATGTGCGGGAAGGGGTTGTGGTGACCAAGATCGCGGCCCATGCGGCGGACATTGCAAAGGGCAACAAGCTGGCCATCGAACGGGACCGGCAGATGGCCGTGGCCAGAAGAAACCTGGATTGGGAAACCCAGATGAACCTGGCCATTGATCCGGAAAAAGCCCGGGCCTATCGGGAGCAGAACCCCCCCGATGAAGAAGACGTGTGCACCATGTGCGGCAAATACTGTGCCATCAAACAGGTGAAAGATTACTTCAACAATTGATGGTATTCCGGTGGGACAAGGCCGTTTACGGAGGCGTCTCGCCGGACCGCTTCATTTTCCCATGCAGAACTGGCTGAAAATGCTGTCCAGTATTTCATCATCCATGGTTTGGCCGGTAATCTCCCCCAGTGCATCCAGACCGCTTCTGAGCTCAAAGGCAACGATTTCCATTGGTGCGTGGTTTTTTGCCTCGTTGCTTGCAGCGACAAAATGTTTTCTCGATTTTTCAAGGGCTTGACGGTGCCGAAGATTCGGGACAGCGTGAGAGGTCGTCGCTGACACGGTTTTGTCCGCCAGGATGGCGCTGTGAATGGCGTTTTTGAGCCCATCGATCCCTTCTCCCGTCAGCGCCGAAATTTCCACCACCTCCAAAGGGCCCGCAAAATCAGGATTCTTCGCAAAATCAGCTGCCGGCGGAAGATCGATCTTGTTCAGGACCACCAGTGAATTTCTTTTTTCGCACTGTTTCAGGATGTCCATGTCTTCCCGGTTGAGGGAGCGGCTTCGATCGATGACGGTCAACAGAAGGTCGGCTTCGGCGGTTTTTCGAAGGGCCAGGTCAATACCCAGTTTTTCCACCTTGTCCTCCACCTCTCGAAGACCTGCCGTGTCCATGATCCGAAGCGGAATGCCGTTAATATTGAAGGTGGCTTCAATGACATCCCGGGTGGTCCCGGGGATATCTGTCACTATGGCTTTGGGTTCATTCAACAGCCGGTTTAACAGGCTCGATTTGCCCGTGTTGACGCGGCCCGCGATAACCGTACTGATGCCATCGACCCAGAGGCGTTCGCCGTGTGTTTTAATGAGATCACCAATGGGTTGCACCAGTTTCTCAAGAATGAAATCCGCGCTTTCATCCCTGAAAAGATGCTCAATGTCCTCTTCGGGAAAATCGATGGCAGCTTCCGCGTTTGCCAGAATATGAATGGCTTCTTTCCGAAGGGCTTCGGTATCTTCCCTGATGGCCCCTTTGATCTGCTGGGCCGCCATCACCAATCCCCGTTCGGATCGCGCATTCATCAGATCGACGACCGCTTCCGCCTGGGTCAGATCAATTCGGCCGTTTAAAAACGCCCGCAGGGTGAATTCCCCAGGTCTGGCCATGCGGGCACCCAAGGCCGTTACAATGTCCAGTATTTTGAATAACAGGGTGTATCCGCTGTGGGAATTGATTTCAACCACGTCCTCCCGGGTATAGCTGTTGGGTGCCGCCATATACGTCAACAGCACTTCATCAATGACATCGCCGTTTGCGGGATCAAGGATATATCCCAGGTAGAGACGATGACTTCTGAAAGGGGGGGCGGGGTTTTTGGGTTTAAATGCTTTTTTTGCGATATGGAGGGATAGAGGGCCGCTGATCCGGATAATGCCAATCCCCGCTTGACCAACAGGGGTTGCGATGGCCGTAATGGTGTCTTCCGTCGAGGACATGGGAAAGGGGTCCCGCATGAAGCCCCTTTAAGGGGCTTCAACCAAAAAACAGTGCTTCAAGCGAAAGGGTACTAATGAGCCCGTGAGGCCCTGGAGGAGTTGTATTTCCTCGGAATGATGACAACCTTTTTCAAGATGCCATCTCCTTTTCCCTTTGTGCCCAGTTCGTCGTCATCCCTTAATGCCAGATGAACGATTCTTCTATCGTGGGGATTCAAGAGATTGGTGGCCACCGGTCGTTTCATCTTTTTGGCCTTGTCACCCATCTTCAGCGCCATTTGAACCAGAAACTCCTGGCGTCTCAACCGGTAGTTTTCAGAGTCTACGATCACCCGGGATCTTTTTTCAAGGGACTTATTGACAATCTTGTTGACGATAAACTGCAGTGCGTCAAGGGTCTTCCCTTTGCGCCCTATCAAAAGACCTGTTTTGTCCCCTTCAATGTTCAAGTGTATGGAACCGTCGGCCATTTTGCCGGTGACGGTTACGTCTTCCATGGGTATGAGGGCCAGAATGTTTTCAAGGGCTTCCTTTGCAATGGCGATTTCATTATCACGGTTGTCGGGGAGGGCTTCTTCCGTTTCAGCGGCAGCAGTCATCACGCTTGAAGCGACGGCCTCTTCCGGCGCCACTGCCACGGTTTCTTCTTCAAATGTCTCAGGTGTTTCCCTTTTTATGGTCACCCTGATTTTCGCCTTTCTTCCACCCACAAGGCCGAAAATGCCAGCAGATCCCGGTTCAAGGATGACGATATCCATCTGATCTTTATTAAGGCTCAGTTGGCGACATGCGTTTTCAATGGCGTCTTGATCTGTTTTTCCTTCAAATTCATATGTTTCCATGTGTGTCCTCCAGTTATTACGCCTTCTTTTGGTAAATTCGGTATTGTTGTCCAATGGAAAGGAGGTTGTTGACGAGCCAGTAAAGAACAAGGCCGGAAGGGAAATTGATGAACATAAACGTGAAAATGATGGGAAGAAACATCATAATCTTGGCCTGGGCAGGATCACCCGGAGTCGGGGTCATTTTTTGCTGGATGAACATTGAAGCACCCATCAGCAGCGTCAACACCGGTATTCCACAGGGCGGCGTCATAAACGGTATTTGAAATGAGAAATGAAACAATCGATCGGGTGCGGAAAGATCATTGATCCAGAAGACAAACGGGGCATGCCGTAGCTCAATACAAGCACCCAGAACTCTGAAGAGGGCGAAAAATACAGGGATTTGGATAATCATGGGCAGACATCCGCCCATGGGATTCACCTTGTAGGTTTTATAAAGGGCCATCATCTCCTGATTCAGTTTTTGCTTGTCGCCTTTATATTTTTCCCTGAGTTTGGCCATGCGGGGCTGAAGTTTCTGCATCTCCTTCATGGACTTATAACTTTTATGGGTGAGGGGCCAGAACAGGATTTTAACGAGGATGGTTAAAAGGATGATGGAGACACCATAATTGTGGATGTATTGGTCAAAAAACCTCAGGATGTACAAGAGCGGTTTGGCGATGATATCCGTCCAGCCGAAATTGATGGCCTTATCAAGGTTCTTTCCGAACTGCTTCAGGATTCCCAAATCTCGGGGACCCAGATAAAGTTGGAATTCGCTGGTCGCCTGGGCGGATGGGGGCAAAGAGACCGGGGCCGGCAGATAGACGCCTTGCAAAACGCCGGATGAAAGGAGTTTTCCGTTAAAGGCGCCTTTTGCCGGGACCTGGGGCACAACCGCTGAGATAAAGTAATTATCTTCATAGGAGACCCAACCGATGGTTCCGTTGGCTGATTTTGTCTCACCCGGATCTTCCACCTCCAATTCGTCAAGTTTCTCGTCCAATAGAAGGGCAAATCCCGCATAGGCATAATACCCTCCTTTGTCCTTGGGTGGTATTGCTCTGAGCGTTGTTCTGAAAACACCGTTTATGGGAACCGCATTTGGATTGGCGGCCGTAACCGCCAGATCAATGCCGTATCGATCGGGATGGAACCGGTAGGTTTGGGTAATTGCAACGCCATTTTGGGTGGTCCCTCGAAAAACCAGCGTGCCCGGTTCCGAATTTTGCCCTAGGGTGAGCGATTCCTTGTCCACTGAAAAAGGCATGCTCTGTTGATTCCCGGTTCCGCTGTCATCAAACTGGACGGTCAGGTAATTGCCCATGCCCTGTTCAAGGGTAACCAACTCAACCAAAGGGGATTCGGGGTTCACGGTCTGATGGTATTTTTTCAGTCTAAAACTCTTGATGGTGGGACCCACATTGCTGAAAACCGCTTTGTATAATGGTGTATCGATTTCAATTCTCTTTTCTTCCAGCTGGGTTTCAGACTGTTTCGAAGCGCCAGCCGCCTTTGGGGTCGAAAGCGGAGAGACGGCCACGGGGGATTTTTCACTTTCCGTTACGGGTTGGGTGTTTTCACCGGTGGTCTCTTTCGGGGGTTGCTTTTGCGGCTCAGGAGCGAAAAACAGGGACCATCCAACGAGCACTACAAAGGAGAGGGCAAAGGCCAATATTGTTTTTTTATCCATGGTCTGGGCAACTCGGTTCAAGTAATTGTTTCATTTATGAACCCGGATGTCCTTTTTCTGACAGCGGGTTTAAATGCCACAGGCAGCGGTGCTTCGTCTAACTGAGGTCAGAGACATCATACCAGAGGGTCATACCCGCCGGGATTGAACGGGTGACATTTGAAAATCCTGATGAGCGCAAGCGAGCTCCCTTTCAGGACTCCATACTTCTTGTAGGCATGGCGAGCATAGGTGGAGCATGTGGGGTAGAAACGACAGGAAGGCGACCAAAAAGGCGAAATACACAACTGATAGAAGGCTATCAGCGAGATAGGTATATACCTGCAGTAATAAAAAAAACCTTTTTTAGGCGACGATCTCTTCAAGTTCTCTTTCGGCTTCATGAAAATTCAGATAGCCGGCACCCTTTTTTGCAATGATGACAATGTCGAATCCCTGGGGTAAACGAGCTTTGTTGAGTCTGTAAAATTCTCTGATCAGTCGTTTGGCTCTGTTCCTTCGGACGGCATTTCCCACTTTCCTGCTGGCCGTCACCCCAAGTCTCGTGATTCCTAGCTCGTTCTTTCTGGCGATGGCAACGAAGTGCCTCATGTGGCGATGTTTTCCGAAACGATTTGCATTGACAAAATCCGTGCGGCGCAATAGCCTCTCACTCTTGGGTAGAGAGAAGGCTTTCCGCAAATCCGAGAATGATCGTTTCGGTTCATAGGGCATTTACACAGTCAGTCGTTTTCGTCCTTTGGCCCTTCTTCTTTTCAGAACATTGATTCCGGCGCGAGTTCGCATTCTTGCTCTGAAACCGTGGGTTCGTGCTCTCTTTATTCTGCTGGGTTGATAGGTCATTTTCATAATGGTATAGAGCCCCTTTACCTGAAATTTTTAATAAACTTTAATATAAACACACGGTCCGATTTTTGTCAAGGGTCATTTCCGCTGCATGATAATTCCAAGAAAAGAAAACGCACATTTCCGTTATTGTGTTCCTTGCAAGAGGCGTCGCCCAAGGATGCCTCCATTGCGGTTTGTACGGATGCGGGTTTTTTCACATTTTGTATTGATAAATTTTCCGGTATCCTATATTCATTAATATCCAGGCCGATAAGACATTCACCGTTCATCGACCGCATGATTTCAATATTTTGCATGTACGGGCGATATTATTCCCGAAATTCAGAGAAGACTGAATTCACAATCACGATTTAGCCTAATTGCGCACGCGTATCTGATTCGAGGAGAGAGGAAAACAAAATGCTTTTTGACCCCATTCTGGGCATGTTCTCAAATGATCTGGCCATTGATCTCGGTACGGCAAATACCCTTGTTTACATGAAGAGCAAAGGGATTGTTTTAAGCGAGCCCTCTGTGGTGGCGGTTAGAAAGGACGGTCGAGGGGCCAGCAAAGTCCTGGCCGTCGGCAAGGAAGCGAAAATGATGCTGGGTAGAACTCCCGGTAACATCGTGGCCATAAGGCCCATGAAGGATGGGGTTATTGCGGATTTTGAAATCACGGAAGCCATGCTCAGGCATTTTATTCGCAAAGTCCATAACCGACGAACCCTCGTGAGGCCCAGAATTATCATATGCGTTCCCAGCGGTATTACACAGGTGGAGAAACGGGCGGTCCGTGAGAGTGCGGAATCGGCCGGCGCCAGAGAGGTTTTCCTCATAGAGGAGCCCATGGCGGCAGCCATAGGGGCGGGACTCCCCATTACCGAGCCCACCTGCAACATGGTGGTTGATATTGGCGGTGGAACCACCGAAGTGGCCGTCATTTCCCTTGCGGGCATTG
>JANQDY010000061.1 GCA_028278625.1 Thermodesulfobacteriota bacterium | reverse complement strand
GTTAAATATTTACGCTCCTCTTCGGTCAGTGTCACAATGAATTTCTTCACAATCGATCCTCCCCAAAAAGAGTCGTTTATAAAAGGAGGATATCATATTTTATACGATATAACAAGCGTGACATGACAGTAGTATGGAAAGCGAATGAAATATCCAACAAACCCATGGGCTTTTTGGAGCATCCACCGGCAAATGAGCTGGAGGGAAGCGCAGGTAGGAGATAACAGAAAATCAAGATAATGGCGCAAATTCCCACACGTCTGAATCATTTGACTTCTCGACTTGGCATACCTTGACACGGACCAAGAATATTTTGTCATAAAAAACGTTTGATATCAGAAATATATAATGCGGTGGCTTCCTCAAGTGCCCTGACATCCACAGCAGTGATCTCTACCCAGCTCCTCAAGATTTCTGGATTTCATCATTCAGATTTTGATTGGGATTAACGGTTTCCGGCTTCAACTGGAACCCGTTAACCGCTCCTGTTAGGTTTAGCGTGTCCTTCATCCCTTGTTGCCAAGAATCTGGCCCATGCGCATCAAAAGACCCAGTTCTCCCTGCACTTTGTATTTTTGCGCCATGAACATTTGTTGTCCGTCCGCTTTTCCGGTCATGATATCCATCCAAACATCAAAAGGCGTGTCGATTGTCAAGTCCGGGCTTTCAGCGGGACCCTGAAAAGTGTTGACCGTTCCGTTCTCGATGTGGAAATGACAAGCTCCCTGCACATCCCCCGAGAGATTGAATTGAAGGATGGCCTTCGTACCGTTTGCGGCGAAGGCCTTTAAACCGAGGGGGAAGATCGCCATAAAGGTCTCCATGGAGTCGGGCCTGGGAATCATGCCCTCGCCTGCAAATTTCTTTAAAGTTATCCCTTCAGAAATGCAAGTCTTCCACATGCAATTCGCAATTTCTGCAAAATCAGAAACTTTATCAGTCAACGGCTGTTCTATACGTGCCAATGTTTCTGCAGAAACCCTGTGATCAACCACGAGTTCCCTGCCTGCCTGGATGGTGGCGTCGAGTATATCTTTCTGTTTATCGTTTTGACGCGCCATAAATTCGGCGCCGGGTCGATAGATTTCGGCCCATAGCACCCCTTTTCCATGCGCTTCATAAAGAAATTTCACATAGTGAGTCAAACCACCAAAGGCGGACATTGCCGGGAAACCGCATACGGAAAGAACCACAACTCCAGGGTGCTTTCTTCGAAGAGGGTGAAACCAGCGTCCTTCCTTTTCCACAAGAAAGGGTTCACAAATAGGCCAAGTTCTCTCTATGAAGGTTTTCATGGTCGCATTGACAGTGTGATGGAACAGAGGTGTGGCGTAAATAACCAGATCGGATTCCAGCCATTTAGGGAATAGATCTCGCGTCATGTCATCTCTGAGTACACATTTCCCCGGGTTTTTAGTCATACACGTAAAACATCCCACACAATTTTTTATAATCTTTTCTCGTAGATTGACAGTCTCGACATCGGCTCCTGCCTCTCTCATTCCATTAACAAGATGATTAAGCATCAAATCGGTCTTACTCTCGCCTTTTGATCGTGCACTTGAATTAAGGGCAAGTACTTTCATGGTATTTTCCTTTCTTTTTTGGTTTGGGATAACAAATGTGTTTTCAGGATCGTGTGACTTTGCCGAAATAGTCAGCATCGTTTCTTGCGTGCCGGAATTTCCCGTCTTTGATGAAAGGGCCTCCCCGGCAAAGAGGTCTTTCATCTTCATCAGAAGCCCCAGGTTGCCATCCGCTGTGTACGCGCCGGACAGAAAGGCTTGCTGTCCGCTCAACTCTTTCCGCGCAATCGCCAGCCAAACCTCTGAAGGCGTATGGATCATCAAGTCCGGTTCACCTGATAACCGATCTTCCAGGGCACACGTGCCATCTTGTATATGCAGATAAGTCCTAAAGTTTTCCGAGCCTGACACTTCAAAGCCAATGACGGCCTCAAGGCCCCTGGCGGCCTCCGGCCTGAACACATCCGGCATGGAGGATACCGCTTGCCAGGCAGTCACCGGAAGACGTTCAGGCAGGGACCGGGTTCTCTTGGCCGCGTTTTCCTCCAGAGCAGCTTCTTTCTGTTCCTTGAGAGACGGAAGCCCGAGGCGCTTCAAATAGAAGTCGGGAAAACGAAGATTGAAAGGCAGACCGACACATAGAATGATTCCAACAGGAACAACGGCTCGGGTTATCACTGATGGATAAAGACTCAAAAGGGCAGAGAAAGCAAAAATTCCGGCCCAGGCGTAAGTCATGATCCGGTTGATGCGTAAAAAAACAGGATTGTTCCAAACCGCTTCCGGGGCATATTTCTTCGCGTAGTGACAGGTGAAGGGTTCCGTGCCAAAAACGGGTGGAAAAAAGGCTGCCGCAAATAGACACCCATAAATGCCGGTCACCGAATACCTGAACAAAACCCTGCCGGCAGAATCCGGCCAGACGAGCAATGACAGCCAGATCAGGGCAAAATAGCCGCCAATCGTCCAGTCAAAATAAGAGGGTTTGTCCCATCGTTTGGCGACAACAATCACGATTGCGCAAAAAACCAGCATAAAAAACGCAACAACCGAAAGACTTCCAGAACCTGAGCCTGACCCAGCGCTGTATGCGGCCCATATCTTAAAAAAGGCCAGCGCGGGGAACGGACCGGCATAAAGGAGAATTCGCCTGGTTTTCCCTAACTGTTTCATGGGGCACCTTCTTTCCCTTTCGCAATTGTTCCCTTTTGGGGTGACGGGATCTTGTCTTCAGGATTTTTCCCCTCCAGTTCCTGCAAAACCGCTTTTACATTCCGGGTAAGGTCGTCAAAAAACCGGATCCCGAACTGATAAGAGAGAAACTGAAATTCATCCGCCCGTTCTCTGATTTCCGGCTCCACTGCCACGAGGGTTTTCTGCATTTCCTTGATCGATTGGAGATATCGACTTGCCGTTGCCAGGCGTTCTTCCCGAGTCAGGTGGGAAAAGAAAAAAAGCCTTGAAAGGAATGCACTTTTCTGCCGCTCCAGGGTGAAAGGGGTACGGAGATTCTCCAGGAAAAACTTCCTGCCTGAATTGGTTATCGTGTACACCTTGCGATTGGGCGATCCGTCCTGAATTTCTACTTTCAAAGTTATCAAGCCTTCCTGTTCCAGCCTTTTAAGGGCCGGATAGATGGAGCCGTAACTGAGGGCTGAAAAGAAGGAGAATGAAAGGGAGAATCTCTTCTTTAACTCATAACCGGTCATGCTGCCCCGCATGAGAAAACCCAAGACCATTGTTTTAATGTCCATGATTTAACCTCTTTAGATATATTTTGACGCGCTATATATCGGATCGTTATATAAATGTCAAGAAAAGTTTAAAAAATTGTAATCTAGAAGAATCATGGAGGCGGGTGTCTGCAGACAAACAACTTCATATTCCCTACCCTAAGACGTTGTCTGCAATGATCCTACAGCTGTGTCTCTTATTTCTTGGTACAACCATACCATCCGATCAAGAAACCAGCTTTTTGAAAGAATCAGAACCGCGATTCCGAAAATTGTCATCCAGAACGACTGCAAAACGAGCCCTAAAATACAGACGAGTGCCCCGATGCTCGAGAGCATATTTAATACTCTGATGACGGGGTCGAAATGCTGAGGGAGTGCGATTGCTTTTCTATTCAACCAAACCCGCTCACCCAAAACCGCCATGGACGCCCAGTTATTCGTTGAAGCCGGCTTTTTGAAAACTCTTGGATTGATCCATATCCAGATTACCGACAGCGTAATCGGTAGGAGCGACCACCATCCGATCCATGTCCTGCTCCAAATTGAAAAGACAAGAATCGGTAGGGCGGCATACCTGGTCCACACTCCATGGCTTGGCATGCCGCATCCAGACTTCATCGCTCATGGCAAAAAAGGCCGCTACCCTCTTTTCAAACGTCATGGTTCGGTCCTTATGAAAATGTATATATCCTTGGAGATGGATTGAGGTTTTATCAAGAATACCATATAGTAACCTGAGGATTCCGTTGAAAACCCAGACAAAAGGAGGGCAAAAAAAAGAAAATCAAACAAGCGGCAAAACTCTGGATGGAATACCACAGGTCCAATTCACAAAAAAAATACGCTTATAGCTTATCAGGCGGTATTGACCAAATTCTGCGAGGAATTAGGTGGTGAAACCATTGATAACGTCACATCGGACCAGATCCTGGAGTTTTTGAACAGAATTACCGAAGGCACCAAACAACAAACAAAACGAACTCGCTACGCTCACCTTTCAGCTTTCTTCAACTTCATCATCAGCAATATCGACCAAGCTCTGCAAAACCCCTGCGCCACACCCATCTTGCGAAAAATGTTCAGGGCGAAATCAATTCCTTCATGGGAGATTATCGATAAGGATGTTATCGATGAAATTATCTTCAGAACAGGAAAGAAACGGAACCGTCTGATCCTGGAGCTCATGGCTCGTGGCGGCATGCGAATCGGTGAAGTCCTAAAGCTCACCCCCGCCGACGTACAAGACAGGAAGCTGACGCTTAAAAATCCAAAAAGTGGAAAAATGCGGGAGCACGTGTTTATCACTCAGAAAGTGGCGGACAGACTTAAGGCGTACATCAGGGAAAATAACATCCAACCTGATCAAAGAATATTCCCCATATGTTATGAATCCGCCAGAACGATGGTCAGAAAGGCCGGCGAAAAGGTCGGAATAAGGTTGCGGCCCCACGATTTAAGGAGACATGCGGCGACATATGCTTCCCGATCAGGTGTCCCGATAGAGATTGTCTCAAAAGTGATTTTACGGCACGAGAACCTTTCGACCACCCAGACATATTTGGGAAAAGTTCCTGACACGGAAGCCATACGATGGATAGAAAACCTGTATGCGTAAATTTAAACCCCGGGGTGGAGGTATCAAGCTGTTCCACTCCGGAGGATGAAACTACGAGCGATATCAAACGAATATCAAAGGCGCCTTCTATTTCAAATATGTTTGGTTCGATAGCAGATCTCTGTAATGCATTCTTTGGTCGAAACGAGATACTCGCGGGCCAATTTTGGAACAAGAAACATCTCCGGTAGCTCGTTCCAATTAGTGAAATCTGAGGATTAATGAAATTTGAAAAAGGTGCTTGATAAACGGAACCCTCATGGAAGCAGTTACATCAACTGAAGATCGCTACCATTTGATGAAAGGGCTTCAGCTAAATTATTCAAACAAGTAGGTGTCAGAAAATGCCTGTGCCTGACGTTCAATCATGGCACTGGCTTGATTCTCAAAACAGCGCCTTCTTGAACAGTAACGCCGCTTCCAATGGTCAACCTCTCTTGATATGTGTAGTCACAATCGGCAGTTGAGGGAAAGTTGACGTCTTCGAGACGACCATCATGAATCTTGGGGCACTGAAATCCCTGATCAACCACTCCCGGCGGCGGCGGCGGTTCGTCCTCATCACCGGTGGATCCCCTTTCAACAGACCGGGATCGATCATTTTTCCAGGGGATGATGAGGGTGACCCCTTGGTTTGAAAGGACCTCTAGGAAGTAACCGGTACCGCATTTAAGCAGATACGAGCTCACGTCCCGCTTTTCATACCCTTTGTAAGGGCCGTTTCCGGTGAAATCCCAGAAGACCCTTTGAGTCAGGTTGTTTTGGGCGCTGGTAATGGTATGGGTATTTAAACCGTCGGTGACCAGAATGTTCCCAAGGTCGATGTCCTGACTGACCCAGGGGAGGCCTACCAGGTGCCAGCCCCGTCTGAGGGTCAGCTCATAGTTAACGCCGTCAGGGGCGATGCCTCCTTTAAAGGGGATGGTATCTGTTAATAGTGTGACGATCCAGAACCCCATGCCTGGAATAATGGAAAGCGTCTGAAAGGCCTTGTCGCTAAACTCCACATAGCCCCCATCAACGGTGGTGAAGCCCCGCCAGGTGGTGTTGTTATAGGTTCCCAGCACCTTTTCCATGGCGGATAGCATCTCGGCACCGGTCATGTAGAAAGGGACCGTAAAGATCCGGTAATCCGTGACCTGTCCAGTGCCCCCTGGCATGTCGTAAGGGTCCTTGACGCTTCCCACATATTCATAGGCCCCCATATCCTTGGGGGCCTGATCCGGACGGGGCCTGGCAAATCCGAGATAATCGACGGTAACCGGATCCCCTGAAGTGGTTGGAATAATGTTGATACAAGGAGAGTATTTCCAGAGGGAGTAGCTGGCGAACTTGGGATCCTTGTTGATGTCGTGGGTCCCTTTCTGACATCCCCTGTAATTGCCTGCGCTATTGTTCCAGACATCGTTGTAGTCAATGGCAGGATTCGCGCCGACATTCTGAATGCCGTACTGGCCGAAGTTGGTGATGATGTTGTACTTGACCAGGGGCTTGGAGGAGCTGCTGCCGTCCTTTTCCGTTGTAATGCCATCTTTGGTGCCTCCGTCCACGGTATTGTGATAGATTTCGGCATTTGATTGACTGCCATTTTCCGCCCGGGTGTAAATGCCGTATCTCATGGTTCCCGTCTCTGTTCGGTAGATCACGTTGTTCATTATAACGGGGGATGCCGAGTTGCCAGTTAAAGCTTCCACCAATATGCCGAAATCGTTGTCGAAAATGCTGTTTCGGCTGATTTCGGTACTTCCTTCGGCGCGAATGCCGGACTCGGTATTATCGTAGATCTTGTTGTCAACCACATCCGTTTCCGGGCTTTTTATGAGATCGATGCCGTTTGTGGTGTTC
Organism: Thermodesulfobacteriota bacterium; assembly: GCA_028278625.1. The sequence goes on along the minus strand of JANQDY010000061.1, from coordinate 7,333 downwards.
ACAAATACCTCACAATTCCGAATGGTCGTCTCAGTGGCCTCCATCACCCTGATGCCGGAATTGTTTCCATAGACCCGGCATTGAAGGATTTGGTTCCCGTTTCCCATGGTTATGCGAACCCCTTCTTCCTTGGTGTCTGAAAATCCGGTGAACCAAAGGTTTTCAATGACATCGTTTGAGCCGGTAACTTCAACGCCTTTTGGCCAGTTTGTAGCATTGTTGCCATCGACAAGGGGAGGATTGTCGCTATCCCCGATGATGGTCACATTGCTTTGTGAGAGAATCAGTTGATCATCGGCTTCGCCCTTGGCACGGTTACCTTTGCTCGATACCCCATATGTGCCCGGTCCCACAATCAGGGCATAATTGCCAGTTTCACCCCCATTTATTTGAGAAATGGCGTGGTGCAGGGTCTTCCATGGCCGGGCAGCGCTGCCGTCGTTTAAGTCATCTCCCGTAGAGACGTTGACGTGGTAGGCTCCGGCAGTGACAGTGTGAAAGGTGAATTTCTGATGGCTTTCGGCCGTCCCTCCCGGCGTTGTAACGCTTACCTTGCCGGTCGCGCCATCTCCCACAACCGCGGTGATTTGTGTTGCCGAGTCCACCAGGAAGCTTTTGGCGGGCGTACCGCCGAATTTCACTTTTGAAGTGTTGATAAAGCCTGTGCCTTTGATGGTAACAGAGGTGTCGGGAACCCCGGACGTGGGATTAAAGGAGGTGACGGTGGGCGGGGCAACCGTTGTTGTGAAGGTAAGATCGCTGCCGTACCCGGTCAGGTTATTGCTGTTGGTGGCGTATGCCCTCACGTGATAGGTAGTGTCGGGGGAAAGGCCCGTGATGTTGCTGATAAAAGACCCGAGGCCGGTGCCGTCGCTGGTGTGGCTGTCGTTGATCGTGGGATCAGGGCCGGTGCTCCAGCAAACGCCTCTAGCCTTGATCTTGATGGATGTCTCTCCCCCCGCTGAGGTGACGTTCCCGCCGCTGGTGGCTGAAGTGGCGCTGATGGAAGATACATCGTCCGTTGATACGAGTGGCAGGTTGGTTTTTTCGTAGCAGCCCATGTCATAGCCGGCACCGTAGGGCCTTGGATCGCCGTTTTTGTCGATGGTAATGGGATCACCAGAAGCGAGCGAAATGGCATTGATGCAAGGCGATGAATCCAGGAGGGTGTGGCTGCCGTATTGAGGGTCCTTATAAATGTCGTTGTCTCCGGGCCCACAGCCGTCATAGGGTCCCGATGCGTTGCCCCAGATATCATTGTAATCGATGGTGGGGCTGCCCAAGCCCTTCAGGTTTCTGATTCCTACCTGTCCGAAGTTGGTTATGATATTGTATTTGATGTGGGGAGTGCTTCCGGTACCATCCATGTAAATGCCGTCGTACAGCCCTCCGTCGATGGTATTGTGATAAATGATGGGGCCCGTCGTACCCTTACCGCCCATGAGGATGCCGTACTCCACCTTTCCCGAACTCCTGGTGGCCATATAAACCAGGTTGTTCTTGATGGTCGGTGAGGTGGTTTCCCCTTTGTCTGCCTGAAGGGATATGTTGAAGCGGTTGCCGTAAAGAGTGTTTCGGCTGATTTCCGGATTGCAGGCCTGTACGATAATCCCATCGCTGTTCTTGATATCATAGTGGCCATGAACGGTGTTTTGGGTAATCAGGCCGCCGGTACTTTGAGTGAAGCTGATGCCGTCCAGGTTGTTGTTGTCAATTTTACATTCCTTTACGGTGCAGTTCTTGGACTGCCAGACGGATATCCCGTTATCGTTATCGGACACCCGGCAGTTTTGAACGGTATTGTTGGTTCCGGCAATCAGGTCAACACCGATGCCGTCTCCATGGGCAAAACCGGTGATGTGAAGGTTTATAAGACAGGTGTGAGATGCTGAGACCTTAATTCCCACAGGCCAGTTCAAAGCGCCTTTGCCTTCGATGACAGATCGGCTGTCGGCTTCACCCACAATGGTTACATGGTCCTTTAGAAGGATCAGTTCACTATCCGCTTCCCCGTTATTAACGCTGTAACTACCGCCGGCCACATAGAGCGTATAAGCACAGGGCGGTCCCGCATTAATCCTGGAGATGGCATGATGCAGGGTTTTCCATGGTCTTTCAATGCTACCGTCGTTGGCATCATTTCCATTGCGGATATCAACGTAGAAAGCCTTTTGAGATTTTACAGGTGAGAACGTCACGTCAATGGTAAAGGTTTCCGGGTTGTTTTTGGTGTATCCTGCAAGGAAATTGTTGTCAGCGCCGTTATATGCCAAGGCGGGTTTAGATTGCAGGAGGGCCGCACTTGAAATGATAAAATTCTCACCGGAATAGGACCCGTCCGGCTGAAGGTACTGACCGAAAATATTGACCAAGTCCATGTCTTCACTTTCGCGGGAAAGGGCATCGGAGGTATCCGGCCAAACCGCCAGGAAGGTTTCTCCTGTCGCGGGGGTCCACCCGGCCGCCAGTTTTGGGAACAGCGGGGCGACCGGAGTCGCATGACCTTCACGGGAAATGGAGAAGTTTCCACCGATGAGGGCTCCGTCATTCTTGAGAATCTGGCCAAAAATATCAATATCCAGGGGCGTCGTCTCATCTTTGGCACGAATACTGGACCAGGCCGTTAGAAAGCCCTCCGTTTCAGCGGCACCCGCTTTTACCTTTCCAAAGGCCACAGACGGAAAAGAATCATAGCTTGCCACATAAGCGGAATCATGCGAGGAGATCGAAATTGAAGCGGAGCATTCTCCGTTTGGATCCACGAAGCGTCCCAATATACGACTTCCCGCATCCCCGTTCGCCGACGCGAAAAGGCTTAAAACAGCCCGATCGTTCAGCAACTGGTCCATGATCTGTGCGGAAGAGCCTGACACATCACTTCCCATGTTCGCCCAGGCAACAAAGTACCGGTTTTGACTGTTGTCATAAGCAATGGAAGGAAACAAAGTGGCAGCCGGAACATCACCATCCAGATTGGTGATCGGGAAATTCTCGCCTGCCAGTGACCCGTTCCAAAGAACATTTTGTCCAACCAGAGAGATATTGGGAGCCAGTTCTCCCTGGGCCAGGATTTGGAAATCCGTCCAAACCACCATAAACCCATTGGCATCACTTCGTCCACCGTTCACCTTGCCGTAGGCGGTGGTTGGTAGAAACCGTGCCGCCATGGAGCCGGGTGCGCTCTCAGTAGATAACTGAAATGCAGCGGCATAGGGCTGGCCGTCAGCCTTAAATAGCCTGCCAAAAATACTGGCCCCCAGTGATTCACCCGTCTGACCGATCCTGGTCCATATGACCAGGTATCTATGCCGGTCACTGTCGAAGGCAACCGACGGAAAGGCGTCGTAAGCACCGTTGTCATCTATGGGGAATTCGTTTCCCGCCGGTGTTCCGTCGGGATCCACAAAACGGCCGTATAGCTTCTTGCCTGTTTTGTCGAGCTTGGTGTAGACAACGAAATACTGATTCCTTTCAGGATTATAGACCATGGCCGGGTGGCTTTCCGAGGCGGCGGGAGAAGGTACAGGACCCGGCAGGCCCGTCAGGCTTCGCAACTCCCACCCGCCTTCCGGCTTGTCATCGCCAGTATTCGTCAGAAGGTTCATGGGATTGGCGGTTCCGAGATAGATAGCATCTTCGTCTGCAACCATTGTTCGAATGCCGTAATTGGTGTAGTTCCCGACACCGGACTGACTCTCCGGTACCGCCCTTGAATCAGCATTGGCGAATCGGAATAGATCGGCGCCATAGAAATGGTTTGCAATCTGAAGGAGGTTCTTTGGAATAACGGACAGGTAGGGCTCCAGAAGAGGGTTCAGCATGGTACTGAGGATGTAACTCCAGTCCATGGTGCCCACATACAATTGGTCCTTATAGACACCCATGGTCCAGGTATAATTATTGAAGAAGTTCCCGAAACCGGAAGGACCATGAAGGGGATAGGCGCCCATCTTATTGGGAACCATCTCCCAATACCCGGATTCGGTTTCAGTGCTTCCCCGGGGCTGTGAGTATTTGGGCAGGAATGGATCGCCATAGACCAGTTCCACTATGGGACTGGTGGCAAGGTTTTTGCCCCTGAAAATGCTGATCGCCCTGTGGGTCCCCAGGAATGTCATTAATGCTGTCTGGATGTCCGGCGGTTCTCCGTAAACATAGTTATGGGCTAAGTAAGCAACCAGGGGCACATGCATGGTTCCCCAATAAAGGTAACCGTCAAAAGAGGAGAGTGACCCCCCGCCGTAGGTGGCAGCCGTAACCAGGTCGGGATCATAATCGGACGCACTCCAGATCTTGGCCCAATCGTGCTTGTTTTCGGTAGAGAGCCCTTGGGATGTAAGCTCGGGACTCATCCAGATGCCGGCCGCAGGTGGTGTACCGCGGGTGCGCCGGCCGATCCCCGGCCACGTGGAAGCAAATAATCTGCCCTCGTGGTACGCAAGTTCGGCACCTTGGCCGTCCAACTCCCCCACCACGTCAAACTTGAAAATGTCCAACTCATTTCCCGTCCAGCGCAAGACGGCACCACCGCCCGCCGTTTTTCCCACAGCCGTGTAAAGCGAGCCGTCTACTTCCAGCCACTTCCTAATATTGCTGTATTCCGGCAGGTTGGTTGAATTCAAGAAACTGCCGGACACCACGTCAAAAGCGAAGATGTTGATCCCCCCGCTCAGCCCCGGTCCTCCCAGAAAAACCATATCTCCGGATGAACCCGCGGAGCGGATGCCTAAGGTGGTTTTGAGGCGTAGGTTGTGGGGGTATGGAATATCATTGGTTTTCTCAATCAAGCTGTTTGTTTGGGTTTCGTAAACGAAAATGCGCGGCGGCCTCCAGTCTCCGATTCTAGGGTCCGGAGGCGGATCAGGACTGAAAAACTGGCTTTCCTCGAATTCACAGACCCAACAGTCGTTTATTTGAGGGTTCGTGTATTGAAGATAGCTGCCTTCCACGAAACACAAGACATTGGCGGCAGTACCAAACCACAAATCGTCCCCAGCTTTGGTCAGGCCCCACACATAGGCCTGATTGACTTTGGCCTCGCCGGTTCCGGGACAAGGGAGCACCAAGCCGGGATCATATTCGTTGGCAGGGTCCCCAATACCGAAAAAACATGCGTCAGGCGTTGCTTTTCCCAGCAGTTCATTTGTCAATCGGGTCATTTGAGCCGTATCTGAATCTGCGTTTGCGATACAAATGCCCAGGGAGAAAAGAAGCAAGACGACAAAGCTGGATAGGACAATTGGTCGTGCTGAAAAATGCAAACTCATGGCAGGCCTCCCGCTCGAGTAAAACGATCACAAAATGCGAATACTGTCAAGTTGCTAAAGAACGACGGGACTATTTCACATGCTGGAATCGTTGCAGGACAGATGGATTTCATTAAACGTTTCTTCGGGTGAGCTTCTCATTCAAAACGGAAGATTTTCAGCAACAGACATTTAAACACTACAAAAATCACATGAGAGAGTCAATGAATTGCTGAAAATGCATCGTTTCCAACATGTTGAATATCAACAAAAACCGGCGCTGTCAAAACCTTGTGAGATGCCTTACGTTTAGAAGAAATCAGCGTCAAGCCAGTGCGGCAAGATTTAGGCGTCATCTGTTAGTGGTTCTTTGTGGCTAATAACACACCTGAGTATCCACCTGACATACCAAAAGTATTTCCAGGTCATTGCTTTTTGAATTCCACCTGTTTTTTGGCCGGTCGTTCAATCATCCGAATGAGGGTGTCGCAGGGTTCGTCCGGGCTGGCATCAACATAGTCCCAAAAGCTCTATAGAAGGAACGCATTTAAGACATATAGAGGTTCTCTTGCCCCATTTTCTTGGAAAAGCCTCCCGAAAACTGGCAAAGCAGATGCCGACCCAGCCGAAAGAGCCCTACACCCTTCTTTCCACATACTATTTTCCGGGAAATGTCAGGGAACTGCAATCAGTGGTTTTTGATACGGTTAGCAAACACCGGTCAAGAAACCTGTCAATGGAAACATTTCTGTTCTATTTCGGACGAACGGCGTTCATCCAAAGCTGCCAACACACGGCAGTCGGAGCCCGGAGGGCGTCTTCGTTCTCCCCCTTTGAGCCCATTCCCACACTCAAAGATTCCGAAAAGATGCTCATCGCTGAAGCGCCAAAACGTTCCCAAGAAAGCCAAACCATTGCGGCGCGGTTGCTGGGGATTAGCCCACAGGCACTCAACAGGCGTTTGAAAGAAAGACCTGGGAGAGGGTTCTGAGCGACCGAAAGGGTGAAACATCTTTTGCAGTTGCCCAGATTCGGACACTTCATTTAACGTCCTGAAAACAATTTCAATATCAAGAAAGCCTCCGGTCCTTGTCAACATTTGTTGCACCCTTTTTTGACCGCTTGTCTCCCTTGATCAGCAGATGGGCAGAAAACATTCCTTCTGCCATAAAAATCCGAAGAAGGACTATCCTATTGTTTTCAAAACACTATTTATTAGATCGCGTCTGGTTTTGGTTCTGCCGTCAATGATGAGCTACGCTTACCTGGAATTCTTGGCACGATCCTTCCATTATATTAAGGAGCCTATTCTCGGTTGCGGGAAGCGCCCAAGCTCAGTGTCTGTCATGATCTTATTTGGCTGGATGAAAAGTGACGGATTGTTTGCTCTGAGCGAGATCAGAAAGCCAAATGTATCGAGAAGAAAAAGAAAACAACTCCATTTCCTTTGAATTCAGCTCCTGTCGAGAAAAGGTATATGAAGCCATCGATCATTCGGAAAGATTCCTGAACGAATTTGTCACCGAAACTGAAGCGATCGGGATCAAGGTGCTGTTAAGGGAATTGTTGATGAATGCCGTTGTCCATGGAAACAGATTCAACGAAGAACTGCTAGTGAAATGCGCCATTTATCGGGTGGAAGACAAGCAATTCAGGGTTTCTGTAGAAGATGAGGGAAAGGGATTCGACCACAAGAGCCTGCAGGATGATGATCAGGATTTTATGTTTTCAAAATGCGGAAGAGGATACCTTTTGATTAAGCGGCTATCCGATCGCATCCAATTCAATGATAGGGGGAATCGGGTTATTGTGCACTTTAGGGCTGTGATCTGAGAAGTACTCTATTGTGCGTCACTCTTGAGGCGAGAGGCGCATTGAACTTTCTTTGGAGGATATCTGTCATGTTTAAAAACATAAGACTGAGTGGAAAAATGTGGGCCCTGACGGTCATTCTGCTTCTGGCCATCCTGGTGGTGGCCGGTAATTCGATCCTGTCGATCAGGAACATTCTTTCCGCCAACAAGGACTACTCTAATGCTGCCAATGCGGATGTTTTCATGGTCAAAAAGGAAGTGGATCATCTCAAT
>JANQDY010000046.1 GCA_028278625.1 Thermodesulfobacteriota bacterium | reverse complement strand
TTCTATAGCAAAATGTAAGTCGAAAATCAAGGCAAAAGCGATTTTATTCGCAAGTATTTCAAATGGTTAAATTGGTTTTACTTTTTACAGGACCATCATGATTGAACGATTTGATTCGGTTTCCAAACTGTGACCAGACTGATTTTGCAGAAGGGATCAACTCAGCGGGCGAACATAAAGTATTTTTAAATGTTTTTTTTGTTTAATATGTTGACAGCTCATCATATTTTATTTATTGTATTAATTATTTTAAAACAATATAAATAAAAAAGGATTCGTAATGGTTAAGGGCGGTTACAAAAACGACTTAAGTCTCGATGAAAAAGTCATGATGGTCATTGTTCGATTGGCGGAATTTTTCAAGAAGAATTCCGCCAATATTTTCAAGAATTACGGCCTCACATTTCCCCAATACAATGTCTTGCGGGTTTTGGACAGTTCTGAAAACCGGCAGAATACCATCAGCAATGTGGGCAAAATCATGTTGGTCTCAGGGGCCAACATGACGGGCATCGCCAAGCGACTGGAAAAAAACGGTTTTCTTATGAGAAAAAGTGATCCCAAGGATGAACGGGTGACCATGCTGGAGATTACGCCGAAAGGGCGACAACGACTAAAGGATATTTCAGAAGAAAAGGATGCCAACATCGCTCGCTATCTGAGGAATTTTTCAGAAGAGCAGAAAAGAGAGGTTCTAGCATTACTTCGGTCAGTTATCCGGGAAAACGATTTTCATTAGCTTTCGACGGTTAACGGCTTTTGATCGCATTGTAAAGAAAAAGGAGAGAATAGATGAATAAAGAATTTGTCCAAACCATCTTCGCCCGACGCAGCATCCGCAAGTACACTGCTGAACCGGTGGATGAAGGTATTGTCAAAACGCTGTTGCAGGCGGCGATGGCGGCCCCTTCCTCCGCGAACCGCAAGCCCTGGCACTTTGTCGTCACTGCTGACCGAAAGACGCTGGACAGCCTGGCTGAATCGCACCCTTACGGCAAGATGCTCTTCGAAGCACCGCTGTGCATTTCCGTTTGCGGAGATCCGGCCATCTCCGAGGGCGCATGGGTGCAGGACTGCTCCGCCGCCACCGAAAACCTGCTTTTGGCGGTCGCAACGCTGGGACTTGGCGCGGTCTGGTTGGGAGTGCATCCCAAAGAAGAACGCCTCGCCTTCACACGCCGGATACTGGGGATTCCGGAGACCATTGTACCACTCAACTTGATCTCCATAGGACACCAAGCCGAGGAGAAAGCGCCACGTACGCAATACGACGAGGCCCGCGTGCATCGGGGAAAGTGGTAACGCAAAAACATCAGAAGCAAAGAGGGGTATCCCTGAAATGCCTTGCCCCTCCATTGTGGACACTTGGTAAATCAGAACCCGGTTGATACCCATCAAAGATCTGACCGGACGATCACCTTTCTTGCGGCTTCTTCCAGCACCCGGACCCCTTCCGCATATCTCTTAAACCGAGGGTCCCGGATTGACATCGCAACCCGGTGCAATTCTAATGGAAGGTGCTCTCAACCCTATGCTGGTTGCCGTCAGGAAAATGGATGCTCAATTCCAACCAAGGAGATATCACATGCGGATTAAAGAAACGGTTGCGATCGTGACGGGTGGCGCCAACGGCATCGGGGCCGCCCTGTGCCGGCGGTTGGCCCTTGAAAGCGCCAAGGCGGTTGTGGTGGCCGATATCGATATTGATGCCGCGGAAAAATTGGCCCGGGAGATCGGAGGAACGGCCTTTGGGTGCGATGTGGCAAATGAAAAAGAGATCGCCCAAATCGTTCATCAAACCGAAGAGCGCCATGGCCCCGTTGATCTCTTTTTCTCAAACGCCGGCATTATGATCCAGGGATTGTTGGAAGTCTCAAATTCAGATTGGCAGCGGATCTGGGAAATCAACGTCATGAGCCACATTTATGCTGCCCGGACAGTGATTCCCAAAATGCTGAAAAAGGGATCCGGCGGATTTGTGATCACAGCCTCCGCCGCGGGTCTCCTTAACCAGATTGATTCGACACCCTACACCACCACCAAACATGCCGCCGTTGGGGTGGCGGACAACCTTGTCATCAACTACGGTGATCGCGGCATTCAGGTCTCGGTTATCTGTCCCATGGCCGTGGAATCGCTCATGACCCGAAACGGTGGTGGCATCGCCGCCCTGGACGGAATGCTCAAGGCAGAACAGGTGGCGGAAGATGTCATGGCCGCTCTCAAAGAAGGACAATACATGATCATGCCCCACGCAAGGGTCAAAGATTATCATGAGAGGAAAGCCGCCGACTATGACCGGTGGATCAGGGGTATGCAGCGATTGCGCACCAGGTATCTGCCGAATCTTTGAAAGATCCATGAGCCATGGTAAAAATTCCCGCGAACAAGCTGCCAGGCTCCTGGGCATGCACCGGACCGGTTTGTACCAGAAGTTGGAACGATACGGTGTTGGGATCTTGTTCATTTCAATTAAATGGTACACAATCCGCGGCATCGGATCATCTGGATGCTACAGCATATTGTATCTTTTGCTCATCTCTCATGCCTCATTCAAACTGGCCTGTGGCTAGAATCTCAAATCATGCGTGAAGCCATGTATCTATTGGGTATTTGAATGTTTTTAAAGCATTAATTTCCCTTAATACTGTCAAGATATTCCCATCTTATAATGCTGTCGGATGACTTCAAATGACCTTTATCGAAAAGAGCATAAAACCGGCTAGCATTAGTCGCAAGCATCCATTTCAGAAATATAGCTTATTCTTGAATGCGCTCTTCTTTCAGGAAGGCCTGCATGTAATCGGCGGTTATCTGGTGGCCCAAAGGGTTCAAGTGACCTTCGTTGGGGTAAAAAAGCCTTTTTCCCATTTCAGTGTAAACCGTTTTGAGACGCTGAGCGAGATCCAAAAAGGGGATGTGGAGTTCACGGCATTTTTCAATAATTTTTTCCAACAGGTACTCCTGAAACTGTGCCGATTGGGACCCCGACCGTTCTACCAGCGACCTTCCGGGCATCAACACCAGAATCAGTTCCGCACCGTTTTCATGACAAAAGGCATCCATTTCTTTGAGCAGTGCTCCGTACACCTCCAGAGCTCTTTGAAACCGTTCATCAAATAACGGAAAAAGATCCCTGCGATCTGAAGAAAAGGCGTTTCTTAGCATTTGAAATAGGGCTGATTTCTCCAAATGCCGCAGGAGCCAACCGTTTTCCAACAACGTATCCCCCATGACCACACGATGAAGATCCAACTCGGATTGCTTTTTTGATTTAGGGGCCCTCGGAACAGGGGTGTTTTTCAGAATCAGCCGACCTTCGAAAAACTCAAAATAGGGCTTTCCATGGTGTGCCTGCAGGGGAAAGGGAAGCATATTATCAAACAGGTCGTTCCCCAGATAGGTGACAAGAAAGACAACATCCGGCCTGAAATCGAAGATCTTTTGACGTAGAAGAAGATACTGCTGGTCGGTACTGAAACCAGGTACGGCAAAATTGAAAAACAGGCTTTGCGGAACCGTCTGATTCAGCCTGGCAACGAAGGTTTCCTGTTCGTTTACACCCATGCCGAAGGTGAAACTGTCTCCCAAGAAGGCAAACCGGCGTCTATGGTCTCCAGCTCCTTTGAGTTTTCCGCGGTAGCCTTGCCTGTTGATTCGGTATCTGGCCTTGAAGTCGTGGTGCAGATGATTGCCCTGCCATTGAGGAGACAGTTTCCAGCCCAGTTTCCTGTCGTAAATGATCATTCCCGGATCAAGAAAGTCTGATTTCTGAACGTCTTCTTGGTGATAGCGAAGAGCCAGTTCGCATACGAATAAGGCCGTCAGAATACTGCATGACAAAAGAACTGCGGTAAAAATGGCCTTTTTTTGTTTCGAAAGCCGCATGACCAAATCCTACACAAAAGGGGCTAAGCCTGGGGTTGAGGATGGCAATAATCTGTGCTTTATATTATTTTCTCCGGATCGGTTGAAACTTTCTGGGTCCACCAGCAGATCTGGTGGGTTCCGAAAAACTAAGAGCATCAAGTGGAATCTCTATTGACTTTCTGACTTATTCGAAAATCGTATCCGATCACGGGGTACGTCTTTCCCAATAAGATGACAAATTATTGCTTAAAAATCAAAATTAAACAGTATCCTAAATCGTAAAATATTTGTTTATATAAATTGAGCAATATTTATGCCACACTAGAAAAACAATGTTGTGGAACCCGAAATCTATATATTATCAACAATTTAAAGAAGAGTTTGGATTCAAAAATCAAACCCAGAAACAGAGCACCAGAAGACTTATGACACACAAGCGTCTCGCATTGAATGGGGGGAATCCAGAAACAGGGTCGATACAGCGGTTTTTTTCTATCTAGATCATGTCAGGATGATAAGAAAAACAGCTACATGGCTGGTTGCAAAGACATTCGCTTACCCCAGAAAGGAATGAAAGTGAGACAGGAAGGCTAGAAAAAAAGTGTCTCATTTATCAATGTGAGGCGGAAGTGGTTTATGACACAAAGTTCGCCTCAATTTGTAATCGGATGATGGGGATTTTTGTCACCATATGAGTGGAATTTGATTTTCGTGGACCTGGAAATACTCTTGGCATGTCAGATGATTAGAAGGTTGAGATTAGAGCAATCTGCAAATAATAACTTTAAAATGCTTTAAGTATGCCAGTTGCTGAAATCGCGGCATTGATGCCCGAGTCCTCAGGAAACGGCCGTTTTCAGCTCGCGAAGAACCTTCTCGGGTGTAATGGGCAGTGACTCGACGGGGAATCCGCAGGCATCCCGGACGGCATTTTGAATGGCGGCGGGAACTGAGGCAAAGGCCACCTCTCCGGCGGCCTTTGCGCCAAAGGGGCCTGTTGGATCCGGTTTCTGGATGAAACGGACAATAATCTCAGGTTTTTCAAAGATCGTGGGAATCTTGTATGAGAGAAGGTCCATCTCCTTGACGCGGCCGCCTGGGCCGCAAGTCAATTCCTCATACAGGGCATATCCCATGGCCTGGAGGGTGCTGCCTTCAACCTGTCCTTCAGCCAGAACGGGGTTCACAACCATCCCGCAGTCGATCACCTGCACCACCTTGATCACGGTCACCCTGCCGGTAATCCGGTCAACGTCTATGTCCACGAAGGTCGCGGCAAAAGACGGGGCTGAGGTTTTCTTCTTCGCCACACTGTGAAAAACCGTCTGGACCGGCCGAACGTCCGTGTACAGGGAGCGCGCGATTTCGGAAAACGCTAAGCGCCGTCCGCCGCCCGTGACAAAGCCTTCACGCAGGATCAGCTCGCGGCGATCAATGCCTTGCGAGTTTGCCACATGGTCCAGGACAGAGGCTTTCATCTTTTCACAGACGTCCTTTACGGCTGTTCCCGCCACGTAGGTGGTGTTGGATGCATAGGCACCCGAATCGTATGGCGTGACTGCCGTGTCCCCAGAGACGAGATGGATGGCGGACATGGGGATTTCTAAGGTCTGTGCGGCAATCTGCGTCAGAACCGTGTCGGCGCCGGTACCGATATCTGCGGCACCTGTGAGCAGCTGGACGGTGCCGTCTTCGTTGAGCGAAGCGGTCACTGATGACCGCGTGTTGTTGGGGATGCCGCTCTCCTGAAAGGTGATTCCCATGCCCTTCCCCGTCAGGCCCCCCTCTGGTGGCTCCCGGCGCTGTTCCCATTCAATGAGCCCTTTGCCCTCTTCGATGAGTTCGGGAAGGGGACAGGTGTCCACCCGCTCCCCCCGAACAAACGGTTTGACCAAGAGCGTTTCAACCCTCAAGTGATCCCCTTCGCGGATATGGTTTATGCCCCGAATACGGGCGGGGTCCATGTTCAGGGCATGGGCCGCTTCATCCACCAGGGACTCCAGCGCGAACCTTAACTGCGGTACACCAAATCCCCGGAAGGCCCCGGAAGGGACCCGGTTGGTATAGATGACACGGCCCGAAATTTTGATATTGGGCGTGCGGTAGATATCCATGAGCCCTCGAAGTCCAAGATCCAGGACCGTTGATCCGTGACCGCCGTAGGCACCAGTATCGGACAGCACATGGGCTTCCAGGTTGACCAGGGTCCCGTCCCGGCTAAACCCAAGCTTCAGGTCGATCCGGAAGGGATGACGGGTCGGGGCAAAGGCAAACTCCTCTTTTCGAGACATGCGGCAGAAAACGGGCCTTTGCAGCCGATAGGCCGCCAGTGCGGTCAGGAGCTCAACCGTAACCTCCTGCTTGCCGCCGAACCCGCCACCGACCCTCGGTTTGATCACCCGTAACCGGGAAGAAGGAAGCCCGAGCACCCGGCACACGGTCCGGCGAACGTCAAACGGCACCTGGGTCGATGCGCACACCACCAGCCGGTTCCGGTCGTCTGGATAGGCCACGGCGGCATGCGGTTCCAGATGTACGTGCTGCTGCCGTGACGTTTCAAAGCGCTTTTCAAAAACTAGCATGTTGCCGGGCCATTCCATGCGGCCCTCTTGGTAGTCAAAGTACGTCACAAGGTTCCGGGACGCATCCGCCACCCCTTCAGGGCCTTCTTCGTGGACGGGGGTTTTTGTCTCAAAATAGGCATCCTCAAACCCCAGCATGACGGGCAGCTCCTCGTACTCGACCCGGATAACCCGAAGCGCCGCTTCCGCCGTCTCTTCATCGGCAGCCACAACGGCGGCAACCGGCTCGCCGTAATGCCGGACCCTGTCGTCCAGAAGGCGTCTGTCACGGGGAGAAGGTTCTGGATACTCCTGGGCGGCCGTCGTAAACCGGATGTCCGGCACGTTTTCGTGGGTCAAAACCAGAAAAACGCCTGTCATCTTCTCCGCGTCCGACGGATCGATCTTTAGAATTTTCGCGTGGGCCTTAGTGGAGGGCAGAAGCTTCAAGACCGCCTGATCCGGTCGACCCATGCGGTCGGTCACATAGTGAGATCTACCCGTGGTCAGCCCCTCGCCGTCAACCTTCACAACACCCTGACCGAAAGGTTTCGCCGTGTCATCAGCGGCTTCCAGTTGAGCCCTGCCGTTGATCACCTGGAAAAAAAGTTCCGCGCTACGGAGGATCTTTTCGTATCCGGTGCACCGGCACAGGTTCCCGGACAGCCCTCGAACGATCTCCCGCCGGGATGGATTCCGGTTCCGAAAGTAGAGGCCCGCCGTGGCCATGATGAAGCCGCAGGTGCAAAAACCACACTGGTATCCCCCCTGTTTCCTGAAACAAAGGGGCAGCTTCTCCAGGTCTTCATTCAACGCAATCACGCCCGTGATTGTCAGGATTTCCCTTCCCTCGGCCTGGCACGCGTGCATCAGGCATGAAAGCACGGGCCTGCGGTCGATCAACACCGTACAGCCGCCGCAGTTTCCTCCGTCACAGGCCTGTCTCAGACCCCGGTATTGCGCCTGCCTCAGGAGCGTCACCAGAGACGTGTTGACGGGAACCCTAAAAACCCTCTTCTGTCCGTCGATGTTCAGCTGGATGTCTTTGTCAGACACAAGTGCATTCCTTTCTCGACCAGTTGCGGCAAAACCGCCTGCCGATACCATGATGTGGCCCGCACATCACTCTTTGGCGGACGACCCAGACGTTTTATCAAAGGCCCCATTTCTTCGGCATCTGATACCCCCCGGAAACACTCCACGTTCAACCAGCAACTTCCCACGGCGATATCGAATTTTTGAATACCCGCATGTTTTAGCACCGTCAGGCCGATGGTTGCGATATCCCTCCCGACCCTTGCCTCTTTCAGGTAGCAGGAGGCATCATAGGCGCTCAGTTTGGTGGCAGGAAAAATGAACGCGTCAAGCACGGCTTCACCTGGAAAAGTGAAGCGTCCCTTGTCGGATAGAAACGATTCGAAGTTTCGGGTGACCACCCCTTCCCGACTGACGAGGCGCAGATCTGGCCGGAATAGATAATGAAATCCCAGGGTGTCGGAAAAATCCAAATGGGAAATCAGGTTGCCGCCGAGCGTTGCCATATTGCGAATTTGGGGCGAAGCAACGATTCCCGCTGCGTCAAAGAGCGCATGAAGGGCCGCGTAACCGAAATCTTCCATTTCTTCCACATCAGACAATCTTGCCCCGGAGCCGATCGAAACGCCCGCGTCTCTATTAGCAATTTCCCGGCTGATGAGATGCTGAAGATCAATCAGGACCGGAGTCCTGTTGCCGTGCCAGTTGATGGTCACGCCGCCCGCCACAAAAGCATACCGCCCATCGAGCTTGTCGATCACGGAAAAAAGCCTCGGGAAATCCTCGGGAACATAAACCACTTCGGTTTTGTGCATCTTGAAAGCCTCTTGTTTTTTGAGACAAAACTATATGGGGAATCGACGTCTCGGTCAAGGGTAAACGTTCCCCAAAACCTTCAGGATGAGGCGTCAAGCAGCGGGAAATTATCTGATGGCCAGGGTCACTGTCCGTGCCTTACCGTTACCCTGGTCTGAGAGCATCTTGGTCATCTGTGCCAGCAGCACAAAGGTTTGTTTTGAAGGAATGCCGTTTCGGGCCACGTAGTACCAATTGTCCTGGTATTAAACGGCGATGGCCTCGTTTTCCAGGGCGAGCTCAAAAAAAGCGTGGCTTCATCTTCTCGAAAATGTAATAAAAAGAACCTGTCTGAATGGACGGTAAGAGGTTATAATACTTGCGCTGATAGCCGGTCCGGCTTTCAAAAAGGCCGCGTGCGCACAAAGCGCCGTAGACGAGGCCCTGCGCCTTTTTCGATCATCTCTTCTGTAATATAGTGGAGTTTGAAATGGACAGCATTCCCACTGACCACGATATTTCCCTTGAGATCCTCACCCCGGAAGACCGTACAACCGCCGTGGTGGTGCAAACCGTTCCGACTGAACGATCCGATGAATTCATTGAATGGCAGCGGTGCATAACACGAGATGCCAGTCAGTACCCGGGGTACAAATATACGGAGATCTATCGTCCGGCCACCGGCGGTGACGGTGAGTGGGTAACGGTCGTTCACTTTGAGAGCAACCAGCTGCTGGAGGCATGGATTCAATCGTCTGACCGCCAAAAATGGGTGGACGAGTTTAAAAAGCGATTCGGGGATTTCACCTTAAAGCGCATGGGGGGCTTTGACGCCTGGTTTTCCGGACCTGGAAGAAATACAGATCAGAAGGTTCCGGGCTGGAAAATGATGTTGACCGTTGTGGCGGCGCTCTATCCGACAGTCATGCTGCTGAATTATTTTCTCACCCCGTTTCTCAAATCCCTCCCGTTTCCAGGGCAGATGTTAATCGGAAACATCGCCAGCGTTTCTTTTCTGCAGTGGGTCGGCATGCCCCTCATGACCGGGTGCCTTTCCTTTTGGCTTCGGCCGCCAGGCACCACTGGCCCGGGCGTGAACTTGGCGGGTCTAGCGGGGATTCTGGCCGGTATTGCCTTGATGTTGTGGGTTTTCCTTCGCTTGGGATGAGATTCGACCGGAACACACAATGACAAAACTTCTGGCGCATCCTCTTTTTGGAGGCCCCTAACCGAAAATGATTTAGACCGTAAACATTAATGAAAAGGTAAGGAGAACGACGATCACACGCGACGAACTGATTGCGGAAGCGTGCCGGCTGGCCAAGGAATCGGTTGAAAACGGCTGGGGAGGCCCCTTCGGGGCAGTGATCGCGAAAAAAGTCGATATTGTCGCCCGGGCGCAGAACCGTGTCCTTTTGACGGGAGATATCACGGCACACGCCGAAGTGGAAGCGATTCGAAAAGCGGCCCGTGTGATCAACCCCTATTCCCCACCATCAGTCCGGAAAATCAGAACAAGAGCACACTGGCCTTTGTGCCCCGTCCCGAGGGAACCCCGGATCCGGTGCCCGAACGGACCCGAATGCTCATTGGATATGAAATATATATCAGCGGGGCCCGCTGTCCCATGTGCATGAGCACCACCTACTGGGCCAGCATTGGTGTCGTCTATGCCTGCGACCTGGTGGACACCCGCAAGATCGATTTTGATGACGCGTTTCAGCATGAGGATTTCGTCCTGCCCCTGGACCAGTGCCGCATCAGGATCAAGCAGCACCGGCAGGACCTGGGGCTGAAGGCCTATCAGGCATGGACCGACAAGGAAGATCGGCATTTCTACTAGACCGGTTGTGGAGGAACTGAAGCAGAGAATCCTGAAGGACGGGCGCGTTATCAATGAAAACGTGCTGAAAGTGGACAGTTTTCTAAACCATCAGGTGGATGTCCACCTGATGGACCGCATCGGCCGGGCCATTTACGAGTATTTCCGGGGCCGTAATATCAATAAAATCCTGATATAAAACTCTTACGGGTAAACTCCGGCCGGGCGTTAAGGCGTAAGCCTTTTATTTCATAAAACCCTGAAAGCACACGGACCAAATGGCAAAGCCGGTGGGCTTAAATCTTGCCGAAAACCTTAGAGCCGTTCCAATCAGCCGTCAATGACTTCTAACTGGTAATTACCGATATGAGCATGCCCAAGATAAGACGGCTTAGTCTGGTGTGAAAGAACATCCGTGCCAGGTAACATTGGCCGTACCGCTTTGTCCAGTTAGCGTAATGTCCGGGTTATCGTCTCCGCAAATGTTATACCAGCCATCGAAACTGTTCCCGGTTATCCATCCTGGAGTTAGGGAACTCGACTCTTTGGGGATGGTGATTGTTTTCGAATCTCCCGCCAGCATGTGTTTTATAAATGCATTCTTGGTCGCACCACTGCTGTCAACATAGTTTACCGCCGTGTTTAAGCTTGTGTCCTGGGGTGAGCTGTTCAAAACAACCTTAATGGTGACCGATTCACCGGTCGGAGTGGTAGGCGTCGGTTTGGGTGCATCGTATCCTGACGGGCAGGACGGGCGTTCGGCGGTCGGCGTCGGCGGAACTTCCGTATATTCCTGTTGGGATGCATTCCCATACTCCTCTTTCAGTTGGTCGTAACCACCCAGTGGAATGTGCGAGGTGAGTGAGTAATCGTTTGCCTCATTCAGACCCCAGTGCGATCCATCGTTTCGATTTAGCAGTCTGAACGCAAAGGCTCCAGAAATATTTGGAAATATGCTATTGGTTGAAGGTGTGGTGGGAAACTGAGCATCCGTACCTATGTATTTCATCTGGCTCCAGTCTCGAACGCTCTTGCCGAGATCAGGATAATACATATTGTACGGAACGCCGCATTCGGTAAAAATAGCAGGTATGTTGAAGTTCTGGCCCGTAATCAGATTGATGAAAGTATCATAAGCGTGAAAGGACTGGTCCGGACTATTCCATCTTTCCATGTTGTAACCGATATAATCCGCGCTGTTGTCCGGGTTATTATCCGTCACCTGGCCATATTGACAGGCGGAATATTGAACGTTCGGATAAGTGGTTGAGGGATCATCACGTGAGACCCACCCGACGGGTATCTGGCGATAACGCTTTGCCTTAATATAGGCCTTCATATCCCTGACAGCGGCTTTCAGAGAGGACGCAATGCCGTAAGTATCCGCGCCGCTTTCCCAGACTTCATTTCCCACCGAAAAGGCGAGGACATTACTGTATTTCTGAAACGTATCGATTTTCTTTGACATACATTCGTATAGAGAGGAAGTCCATTGGGGATTACTCCTGTCCACGGCGCATCCCAATCCATCCGCAAGGCCCACAAAAACGTAAATGTTGTTATCCGCCAGTAATTCCATGACCTTATCATGAGACAACGTTGGATCTACCTGATAGACGCGAATACTGTTGACATTTAAGTCATTTAACATGGGAATCAGTTTATTTGTAATTGTGTCGTATTTGTCATCACTGATGGGATCCGTATTATCTTCCGGCTGATAGGCAACGCCGCGGGGGATGAATCTCTTGTACTCGCCTTTTGTGTTTTTTGAATTGGAATAGTACATTTTGGTTCCGATGGATTCGATCGCGGGTATTCCAACGCCCGCGTCAACGATCAAAACGCCGGAACCCAATGGAGGATATTCAACATCATCAAACAGTGGTATTGCCGTATAGGTAATGGTGTGGTCCGTTGCGTTGTATACGGGATTAGACAGTGTAAACAGATACAATAAAACAGTGTTTTCGCTTGACGTCCCTGCCAAAGACGCATTTGGAAGGGAGTCCGCGAATATGTTGTTCCATTTTTCCAGAAAAGATTCGTCTGACATTACGGATGAATAGCGGCTGGGCGCATGATCGGCCTGAAAAACCTCCGAGTCCGGCTGATGGAGCGTCAGGGTATAGGATGTATCGCCTGACGTTGAATTGGCTGTTGAACCCGTTTCAACCGTTGCCCATTCACAATACTGCACAAAGGAAGAGGCTCTTTGTTCCGTGGAAATGTTGTTTAGAATCGTGATTACCGCATCCGTTACTTCCAATGGGGCCGCACCTTCATCCCCCACCGTCGATTGGAGGATCGTGGCATCAAAGGTCAGATTTTCCCTAACCGCGTCATAATCAGGATTTCTGATGTTTAAAAAACACCCTTCCGTCGCTTCCGTGATTGGCATGTTAAATTGCAGAATTGCATTGGGATTCACATCATTATATACCAACGGCCATACGTCAAAAATGAAGGTTTCGATGGAATAAACGCCCGTTTCCCGAGCCGGTCTGTCCGTATACCAGGGAACATCGGGCAATACGTTGTTAAAGGTAAGAATATATTCATCTCCACCTCTTGGCGTTAGTGTTGCGGTACCGGAAGTGAGAATATTGATGCGGTCATCCAGATTTTTCATGTTTTCGGGGGTTTGCTGCGTTGATGAGCCTCCGTCACTGCATGACAAAAAAGCGATTACACAAAAAAAGCCAATAAGCATGCCGAGTAGAATATTGTTTTTCGTTTCCATGAGCACCTCCAGGCTGAATTTAAATGACATAGCCTTCAAGAAACCATTTCTTTAAAATTATAACGATATTATTGTTTTTCAAGGATTTTCCTTCCATTTTCCTGTAAGTTTCTAGTCTCTCTGAGACTAATACAACTAGAGAGGTCCAAAAGGTCACATTTTTTTTCACAATTGCGGAGGAATATATCAATTGACGATCTTCTTTGGCTTTCTTCCAATTTTCATTAAAAAGGCCTATCGATAGGTTGGAGAGCTATCCGCCGGTTTCAAAATAGTAGCCGGGGGTGGAATGCTTTACCTGATAATAGACCTTGAGTCTCCATATGAAACATCTGTTTAAAAAGAAGACAGTTAAACATATATATAGTGTCTCTCTCTGAGAATTCTTAAGTGTTCAAAGGTGTTAGGGGCTGAAAATCAAACTGATGTGGCGGTGTTTGAGTAGTATCCTTCCTTGTCCATCCGAACATAAATATTTGATATCATATGCATTCTTAGAATAGCCCAGCAAATCGAACCAGGAAGTTCACGAAAAGCCACCATCCGGCGCAGATATTGCACAAAAATAAATTTCAGAACAAAACCTATTTACCGCGCGAATTCTTGAGCTAACTTAGTGTGGATTGAGAAAGGTATTGGAAATGAAAAAGCTATTTTTGACATTAGCCGTTGCGTTTGCTTTCTTCTTTAGCCCCAGCGCTATGGCCGGATATCTCGATGCCGGATGGGAGAACATTACGGTATATGATGGTTTTAGCGGTTCTTATAAGGGTAGAACAAATAAGTGGTGGAATACTAATGAAGACCAAGAGGTTGAACCTGGAGCTGCCACTGGTCAAAAGTGGGATCTTGAAGGCTTCTTCTTGAGCGACGGCACGGGGCAAGAAGAAGAGGATCAACTGGCAATGGTTGGAGGTTTCAATTTCTCCCAAGGCCAAAGCTGGGTTGATTCAGGGGACATATTCATTGATACGGACATGGAAACGGATTACTACGATTATGTTCTGGATTTAGAGTTTATGTCATCCGGTCCGTATACTTACACTGTCTATCGCAATGATGGATCTATGACATACAAGCCAACACATGGTGGTCCATCAGGACCGACACAGGGGCAGCCATGGACGGTTAAAAGCGCTGGCACCGCAACAATAGTAGAGGGCTATGACAACATTGCAATGAATTTTTTAAGCGGCTTGACCAACAGTGAAATTGGTGGCGGTTTGAAGGGAGGGAAACACAACGCCGTTGTGGTTGACGTTTCCTTCCTTGGACCAAACATGGATTTTGAAGTGTCAAGCGTGATTGAATGCGGAAATGATTTTGTTAGCGGCAGTGGCACCACCAGCGCCGCCGTACCCGAACCGGCTACTATATTCCTGCTTGGCTCAGGGCTACTGGGGCTGTTTGGGTTTCGAAAGAGAATAAAAAAGATCAATAATTAGGATCACCCAACCCCTGCTTAACAACCCAGCTCAGAGATGGCGTCTTTGAGTTGGGTTTTTTATAGTTTGAGGCCATAAAGAACCATTCATATTCGAGTGGGGAATCCGCTTGTGGCAGTTGTCAAAACCGTAGCCCTGCGAGATGATGTATTACTCTGTTATGCAGGTTGATGTGGCTATATAAAGAAATGGAAGACTGAGACAAAGGATGGGAAGAATAGCTTTATTGAGAGATGAACAATTCCTGACGACCTAGAATAGCACCTGCTTTGTCTGACAACCTGGTAAAACCTTGTCGTATCCTCATTTGGGATGTAACCGCTGCTCAAAAAGGCAAGTGGAATTCAAGGGGTAAAGGTCTGTGAATACTCTTGATACATCAGGTGGGCGTTGGGTTGGGTTATTAGCCACACACAGAAAACTCGGTGCAGAAGGCAATCCCCAATCCGTTCTTGATTCCCCTTTTTTCAGCGATGCTACCAGTAATCGGTTTTCCTTCATATGGTCATACGGTGATCAAATCCGCACAGAAAGCATAATGTCGATTCTAAAAAAAGCATATTAAATCAGGTGCCATGAAAAAAATTACAAAAAAAGAAGCCATAGAGATTTGCAGGCAGTCCTTGAAGAACCCTTTCCTAAATGCAATAAAAAACTGGGACGAAAACGAAATTACCGATAATCCTCCAGCAGGGTGTCATATTGCACAAAGGTATCATGAAACCGATGATTTTTGGTTTGTTCCATGCCCCCCTTTAGGTTCGCATCCTACTATGAAGCCAGGATCTCCCGTGATAGGGGTTTCCAAGAAGACCGGCGAGATAGTCTTTTCCGGGATTGTTGGAAAATGAGGATCATAAAATGAACAGATCTTTGTACGTATAAGATCTACATATCCAGAAGGAAGTGATTTTGGGATTGCTTCCCGGTATAGGGGGTTGTTGTCTTATGGCCGAAAAACCTAACGACAAAGAGCTGGTCAGTTTCAAGGAACTGCAGATGGGCCAAATGATTCAGGTGGATTACCAGAAGAGGCAGAGTTGATGAGTTATGATCGGAGATAGTCCACTTTGAACAGAAAGAAAACCGTGAAGAGCGTGGATATTTCAACAGGATGTAAAGATCTAAAATGACAATTGATGCAAGAGCGTTCGGTGAAGTCAAGCGAGAAGACATTGTCATCCACTGGGTTTGCAAAGATGAAGGTCGAAGATCTTGGAAGATTGTGACTTACGCTAATGGGAAATTGGAATTCCTAAAGGGACCTTATGGTGGAGGGCATTGGAGACACGAAGCGGTCGGATCGACTTGGTCAATTGAAAAAGCATTGAATTGCGAATTCCCTCAATGGGCGCGCACACCTGAAGGTGCAAAAAGGAAAATACAACAATTCTTAAAAGACCCTGAAGGCGCAAGAGAAAGGAAAGCGCGATTTATCAAAAGAATCCTCGGCCAATGAGGTCTCGTACTGTATGAATGCGCCATCAATGTATGAAGAACAGAACGACATAGAGCCCTGAAAACCAAACACACCATCTTCAAATTAACAGTCCGGCCGCAATGATTTGATGTCCGGGCCTTGATGGAGAGTTTTTTTCTCCTTGATACCTTTTTTATTGTTTGTATTGTATACTGAAGAAAAGGGAACTTCTCCTCTATGCGTTGGCCTTCTGTAGAATCCCCGGTTATCAAATCAGAATCGGTTCTCCTCCCCTCATAAGAATCCCATCTCTATATCGGGATTTTGGAACATGGTGATTTTTCATTTTGAGCAAATCTATCAAACTGAAAGGTGTACGATATGCTTAAGACTACACCACATCCCGACTATCCACCTGAGGAAGGAAGGTACATCAGAGGCAATGATGCATCTCCTGTGGCGGTGGCAATAGTTCTTTGCAGTGATGAGGACAAGATACCGCCTGAAATTGAACAATTTGGTTCGAGTAGGAGTAGAAAGCGGCGCCGCCCTTTCAGGAACGGTTCAAACGGAAAATATCGGATTTGAGAAGATCATCTGCAATATCGCTGCAAATCCGAATATCCGTTACGTGATTCTTGGCGGGCCTGAATCCGAGGGACACTTGACTGGCGAAGCGATGAAGGCCCTCATCCACAGCGGTGTCGATGAGAAAAAGCGAATTAAGGACACATCGCCGCCACATCCGTTTCTCTACAATTTGCCAATGGAATTTATCGATCGTTTCCGAAACCAACTTTCCTTGATCGATCTTCAATTTGAGGGTAATCCTGAGATGATAAGAAAGGCTGTTTGGTCTTGCTATCAAGAAAAGCCCGCCAATTTCGGAAGGTATTCTCTGTATGATCCGGGAGCATTTCCCGAAGAGCCTCTGAGTGGAAAAATAACCATGAGGGTAACGCAGCCCTGGATCGAGCCTCCAGAGGAAAAGGAGAAAGACGCAATACAAAAGGCCAAAGAAATGATTGCCCGATTGAAAGCTAAATCCAAAAGCAGGCAATAAGTGTTCCAGGTCTCCAATTTCAATCACTTCCACATCTCAACCGGCTCAGAATTGAGCTCAGTGATATCATGGAAGGATAGGTTGTTGACCGCCCTCGAAGGTCCCGGCCCCGAAAAGTGAAAGACGTCTCCTGAAAACTAAGGAGACCGTACCCGCCCATAAAGTGGCGGAGAATCACTTTAAGAATTGGCAGGAAATTGAAGGCTGTCCCTGGTGCGGAACCCTGAATTCAACCTATGACCTCAAATGCCGTTCCTGCGGCACAGCGCCGAGCTGCGCATACGTGGAACGGCACGCGGATGAAATCCTTCCCTATTTGTCAAAAAGGAAGTGAGAAATCAAAATTATCAGAAGTCTTCGAAGCTTTTCTCATCCGGGGGCAAAGCCTTCTCCGGAATTGCCTCCTTTGAGGGTTCACGTCTCTTTGCTGGTGCCGTGAGGGCCGGTTTTCTGGTTGCAGCCTTTGCCCCTAGGTCCCCATGGGTCACGGTGGTCTGGTTCGCTTTCCCACCCACAAGGGCTGCCAGATCATCAACATAGCCCTTCAGCTCTTCGGCCTGGGCACTCATTTCCTCTGAAGCAGAGGCGGATTCCTCGGAATTGGCT
>JANQDY010000045.1 GCA_028278625.1 Thermodesulfobacteriota bacterium | reverse complement strand
AATAGCGGTTGTCATCATGGTATAAGTCTATGAAATCAAAATCAAACAAAGCTATAAATGTTTTTACCTTTATGGTTCCGGCTTGTCCGGGTTAGGGTTAAAGAAGAATTCAGGAGCCGGCAACAACTCAACAAAAAGCCACGAAGTTCTTTCGTCATGCCGGACTTGATCCGGTATCCAGGAACACTGTGTCGCCGATAACGCGCTGGATTCCGGGTCAAGCCCGGAATGACAGCAATGTATGTAAAAATCTTTTAATTTCGGACTATTATTTTAATTCAGAAGAAAGTACTGAGAGCCGTTACTTCAGGAGCGTGCCGGCAACAATCGTCTTCTCCATCTCCTTGCTGCCCTCGTAGATCTCCAGGATTTTGGCGTCCCGGTAAAGCCGCTGAACCTTGTATTCGTCAATATAGCCGTACCCACCGTGCATCTGTACCGCCGCATCCACGGAACGAACGGCGTTTTCAGCAGAGTACCACTTGGCCATGGCGATGAGGGCATGATCGATGTTACCTTGGTCCAGTTCCCAGGCGGCTTCGTAATAGAGATTCCTGGCGGCCCTGGTCCATGTGGCCATCTCCGCCAGTTTGAACTGAGTGTTCTGAAAGGAAGCGAGCGGTGCGCCGAATTGATGTCTTCCGCGGGTATGGCGGATCGATTCCTCCAGTGCAGCCCGGGCCAACCCCACCCCCTGGGCACAGATGTGGAGGCGGGTCCGGTTGAAGAAGGCCATCAGTTCATGAAAACCGTTCCCCTCTTCCCCCACCAGATTCGTTATGGGCACCCGAAGATCGTTTAAGCTGAGTTCCGCCGTATCGGAAGCGCGGATCCCCATTTTCCCGTACAATTTACTCGACGCATACCCCTTCGCATCAGTGGGTACCAGAATAAAGCTGTGCCGACGATGCCTTGAGGGGTTATCCGGATCGGTGAGACAGAACATCATCATATAATCCGCGAGATTGCCGTTGGTGGCAAATATCTTGCTGCCGTTGATCACCCAGCTGTCACCGT
This sequence comes from Thermodesulfobacteriota bacterium, assembly GCA_028278625.1. Next base: position 7,979 of record JANQDY010000045.1, on the reverse strand, counting down.
CCTTGACCGCTGTCGTGACGGCACCGGTGGGATCACTGCCGGCGTCCGGTTCCGTAATGGCCGTACCCAGGGCCGCCTCGCCGGCAACCAGTTTCGGCAGCACCAGCTGCTTTTGCTTTTCCGTTCCAAAAAGCATCAGCAGTTCGGCGCCAAAGGTGCAGGATAAGACCGCCTGGCCGATCCCCGGATCAACGGCCCAGAATTCCTCGGTGATCAGGCAGTGTTCCAGAAAACCGTAACCGGCCCCTTCATATTCTTCAGGGATGAAAACCCCCACAAACCCCAGCTCACAGGCCTTTCGCCAGATGTCCTGATCAAAGGATTCGTTACGGTCGAATTCCTGGGCCCTGTCCGGAAACTCCCCCATGGCGAACTCTTTCGCCGCCGCGATAATATCCTTTTGCTCCCCACTCAAACGAAAATCCATTCAAATCCTCCCAAAACCATCACCCATCAGCCATCAGCCATCAGCTATGAGCCATCAGCCTTTTGCCTTCTCCTTTAACGCCTCCACCACCTTAAAGAGATCATCGGCAACCCCATAGTCCGCCACCCTGAAAATGGGCGCCTTCTTGTCCTTGTTAACGGCGATCACGCATCCCGCGCCCGCAATACCCGCCGCGTGCTGAAAGGCGCCGCTGATGCCCAGGGCCAGATAAACTTTGGGCCGGACGCTTTTACCGGAAGTCCCCACCTGGTGGTATTTGGGGAGCCAATTCTTGTCCACCACGGGCCTTGAGCAAGACAAGGTACCGCCCAGTATTTCCGCCAGTTCCTGAACCATGGGAACATTGTCCGCTTCCCCCACGCCTCTTCCCACGGAGACCAAAAGGTCCGCCTGGGTGATATCCACATCGCCCGCGGCCGTATCTTCAAACTCCAGGAACTCCCGGCGTGGATCTTGAAGATCCCGGGGAAGATCCATTAAAACCGTTTCTCCCGCGCCATCAACCGCATCGCCGGCCTTGAAGGCGCCCGGTCTCACCGTCACCATGTAACCCTCGGACGGGGCAAATGAGACCCTTGAAAATAGTTTGCCGCTGTACATCTGGCGTATGACTTCGGGTTGTCCGTCCTTTATCAGGATATCGGTGGCATCGGTGGCCAGGGGATATCCGCTTCTCACGGCCAGGGCCGGTGCGTAGTCCATCCCCCAGGAGGTGTGTCCCATAAGGGTGAGGAACGGCCGCTGCTCTTTGACGAAAGCCGCCAGAATCCCCGAATAAAGATCCGAATTGTAGGTTTTAAGTCTTTCATCTTCAAAGACCATAACCCGATCGCACTGCTTTGTCAGCGCTTCGGCAAAAGACTCTCCAGGTGCTGCCAGCAAAACGGCCGTGACATTTAAGGATAATTCCCTGCCAAGTTCCACGGCCTTTTGCAGCATTTCAAAGGTAATCTCCCGGATCTCACCATTTCGGTGTTCCGCTATGACTAATATATCGCTCATTTAAACCGTCACCCCCTTTTCTCCCATGATGCCAAGGATAGTTTCCGCAACTGCCGCCGCATCCCCTTCAATCATTTCAGCGCCTTCCGTCTCCGGCGGCATAAATACTTCTTCGATGCGGGTCTGAGGCTGCAATTCATCCGGGTTGAAACCGAGATCCTCCAGGGACATCACTTTGAGCTCCTTTTTTTTGGCTTTTCGAATCCCCATGATCGACACGTACCGCGGTTCGTTGATGCCGGTCTGAATGCTCAACAGGGCCGGCAGTTGAATACGCGAGACTTCATCAATGCCCCCTTCCAGTTCCACGCGGACCTTGGCCCCTCCTTCTTCCGGTTCCATACCGTTGGTCACCGCCGCGTGGGCAAGCCCCAGCTGCTCGGCCAGCATAATCCCCACCATGCCGGTATTCCGGTCGTCTGACTGAACACCGGTCAGAACCAGGTCATGGTCCAGATTGGATATGGTTTTTGCCAGAATCGTGGCATCCAGATAACCGTCCCGCTCCAGATCACCGCATTCGATTCGAATGGCTCGGTCCGCTCCCATGGCCAGTGCCCGTCTGAGAACCTCTTCATCGTCTTCACTGCCGATGGTAACGGCGGTCACTTCTCCTCCGAGACTTTCCTGCAACTGCACCGCCGCCTCAATGGCGTAGTTGTCCCAGTCATTGATCACATAGGCCAACCCATCTTCCTTAATCCCTTTCCCGTTGTCGTCAATAACGAGATCCACTTCCTGTGTTAAGGGAACCCGTTTAACGCAGACAATGACGTTCATTCCTTTACCTCCCGTTTGGCGCATGGCGCATGGCTGATGGCTGATGGCTCATGGCTGATGGCTCATGGCTCATGGCTCTTGGTTGATGGTTGGTGGTTTTCAATTGATGACATAAAAATCGTCATCAAGTCCGCCACTCTGATTTTGTCTTCAAGACCGCCCGTCTTGATGGCGTCTTCGAAATGGATCAGGCAGAAAGGACATGCGGTTACGATCACGGTTGCACCCACATCCAGGGCCATCCGCACCCGCTTTTCCGCCATGCGCATCTCCTCCTGTTCGATTTCGTGCCACAGCATCACATCCCCGCCGCCGCAGCAGAAACTGCGATCCCGGCTCCGCTCCATTTCCACCAGCCGAAGGTCCGGAATGGATTGCAGCAAACGACGGGGTTCATCGTAGACGCCGTTGTGGCGGCCCAGATAGCAGGGATCATGATAGGTGTAGAGATCCTGTGGGTCCACTCTCCTTTTGGGGCGCAGGTGTCCCGTTTCCACCAGGGACAAGAAGAATTGCGTATAGTGAAACACGCGGTATGAATCGGGGTAATCATTTCTGAGAGTGTTATAAGCATGGGGATCCGTGGTAACGATCCATTTAAAGTCAATGCTCTTGAGGGTTTCCGTGTTCTCTTCCACAAGTACCTGAAAGAGTCCCTCTTCCCCCATCCGTCTCACCTGGTGGCCCGTATCCTTTTCCAGTTTTCCCAAAATGCCAAAATCGATACCCGCAAGTGTCAATCCCTTTGCGATGGCAGCGGCAATCTGCTGGGACTGGGGATCAAAAGAGGCGTATCCATCCACATAGTAGAGCACGTCCACACGGTCCCCCTCTTTGAGAATTTTCACATCCGCCACTTCCTGCTCTTTTAACCAGTCGGCCCGTTTCACGGCCGGTTTGCCGAAAGGATTCCCCGTCTTTTCCACATACATGAGGATCTGGTTAAAGGTGTTGGGGTTTTGGGATGTTTCCAGAACGTGCCGCCGCATGTCGATGATCTTGTTGATGTACTCTATAAAGACCGGACACTCTTCTTCGCAGGCGCCGCAAGTGGTGCATGACCACAGCTCGTCCAGCCCGATAATTCCCCCCACCATTTGGCCGGGTGTCTCCGCTTTCTTTTCGGATTGTTCACACGGCACGACCGGGTACGCTTGGTACGCGTGATCTCTCAGTTTGATGGTAAGCTCTTTTGGGGAAAGGGGCCTTCCGATGGCGTTGGCGGGACAGTTGTCCGTACACCGGCCGCATTCGGTGCAGGTGTACAGATCCAGAATATGCTTCCAGGTGAAATCTTCGATTCTCTCAACTCCCAGGGTTTCAAGATCAAAGATGTCATCCACCCCGTATCTGGCCGGTTTGATCTCACCTTTTTTCAGTTTTCTGAAGAAAACATTGGGAAGGGCCGTAATGATATGAAAATGCTTGAACAGCGGCAGCAAATTCAAAAACAGGAAGAACGCCAGAATGTGCAGCCAATAGGTCACACTGAGAACCACCGAAAGGGTCTCCGGGCTGCTCTTTGGAAGCATCAGACTGCCAATCCATGCAGCCGGAAGCCACCCGCGCACCTCCCCGGTAAGGCGGATCCCGCTCCCCTCAAAAAGCATGTCGGTCACCATGAGAAAACTGATGAGCCCCAGTACCACGTAAGCTTCCGCCAGATGACTCCCTTCATATCGCGCAGGCTTGAGCAAAGCCCGCCTCAGAATGGCCCAAACACAGGCCACAAGGACAATCAGTTCGAAAACATCTTTCAGAGAGTTGTAGAAAGTACCCAGCGGGCTCTCCATGAACGGGCGGAAGATGGGGATTCCAAGCCCTTCGGTCACCAGATCCAGGGATCTCAACCCCAACACCACAAACCCCCAGAAGATCATGATATGAATGATTCCCGCCCAGAGGTACCGCGGCTGGCGTTTCTGAATGAAACCGTAATCGATCAGATCCCTGAAACGCTGCTTCAGGTCTGAAAAGCGGGGGTCTTTTTGTCCCTTTAAAAGCAATTCCATGCGGCTTCGCAAAATGAATGTAAACGCCGTCAGCGCCAATATGGCGATGATCCACATGAAAACATGACCAGTCGTGCTACTGACGGCCAAGGATGGAATGGTATTCATAGAATGTTCTCCGACAAAAGCATAAGAATCCAGGAGTCAGGAGTCAGAATTCAGAATCGAACGGCGATACGCTTCAAGCAACTTGCTCACTTCCCCTATTTGCCGCTTCAATTGAGTACTATCCCCATACCCAAGATCTTCTGAAAGAATGAGATAATATCTCGATTCTTCAAGTGAACCCTGTGCGATATTCAGAAACCTTCCTTTTTCGGGTTTGCCCTTTTTCTTAAAACCCTCTGCGATATTTGCAGGAATAGAAACAGCAGCCCGCCTCAATTAAGATGCCAAACCATACATTTCACTCTTCGGAAACTTCTCGCTGTAGCGATAGGCTGCCAAAACAAATTGATGCGCTTTCTGCCAAACGACCAAATCCTGGAAGCTTTTCGCGGGGGTTCTTTTCATTCTGGATTCTGACTCCTGGATTCTGAATTCCTTTAGAAAATCTTTGCAAACTGCAAAGACTCACAGATCAATCCGGTTCTTCCCACGACTACTCAACTGGTCAAAGAAATATCCCCTTCGTAAAAATATCCAAAAAATAGTCCGCCAGTTCACCCGATTTGACGGGGCCGTCCCTGTCATACCACTTGATGGTGTAATGAACCATGCCGAAGAAAGCGAATGCGGCCACCGAAGGTGGGATCGGTTTCATACGGCCTTCATCTGAAAGGGCCTTCAAAATAGACTTAATGAGAACCACATAACGCCGTTCTTTCTGAACGAGTACCTTGCGGTATTCATCTCCCAGATTCCCCTGCTCATTTACCAGGAGTCTTAGGCGATCCTGATCTCCCGCATAATAGTCGGTATAAAAGCTGAGGACCTGGGTCAGTTTGCCGTGGGGCGAGAGATCACTCCCGCAGATTTCCTCAAGCGTGTCCAGGGCCTCATCCATGGCATCGTTCAAGAGCGCGTAAAGAATATCTTCCTTGCTGTCAAAATAGTGGTAAAGGGATGCCTGGTTCATGCCCAACTGTCTGGCAATTTCCCGCATGGAGGTGTTGTGATACCCTTTTTGCGCAAACAACCGGGTTGCAACACCATGAATTTCAGTCCTTTTGTCCACTTTTCTTGTCATACTCCGGCTCCCAAACAAACGTTTGATAGTTTTATCAGAAGACAAAACCCCCGTCAACCATTTTTTTATCCCAAATAACCATCAGCTATGAGCCATGAGCCATGAGCCATGAGCCATGAGCCATGAGCCATGAGCCATGAGCCATCAGCAAAAAGAAAATGTCTTTTTTCGAAAGAAAAAAGTTGACAAAGATGGAGATTTGGGTTTAGTTTTATCACCAAAGTCCGATAAACAAATAAAGCAATCATTTAATCGCTTCAAAATTTTAAAGGGAGGAAGGATTATGTGGATTCGAAAACGCAGCCTATTGGCACAAGCAATGGTGGTTATTGCATTTCTTTGCTTTACCGCACCATGTTTTGCGGCGGGTCCGTTTGCAGGTCGCATTTTACCCACAAATAAGGTCTCTTTTTACACCGATGGCAAAAAAGTAGGCCAGTACACTGCAGAAGCACCTCTTCCCTGGGATACGATCGTAAAATGTGAGGGCCGGACCGCCGTAAGGATGGAGCAGTTGTACGTGGTCTTTGAAGACGGCAGTTCCTTTGTCGTTTCCAAAGGCGAAAACGGCGAAACCCTGGACCTCAAGTCCGGGACCGCTTATTTTGCACTCAAGACGCTGCCCGAAGGCCTTACGTTTGGCGTTCCCCAGGCCAATGTGGCCACCGAGTCGATGGTGTTGAATGTAGACACAGGAGACCAATTGCTGAGAGGGTATGTGAAGGCAGGCAAAGAGGAATCGGAGCTGGGTGTTCTGGAAGGCGGGCGCCTCACGGTACGAACCGGTGAAGACACACAGACCATTATGCCCGGTCAGCGGATCATTCTGGCTCAGGCGGCCTTGGGCGCCGGTGGCGGCGCAACCCTGGGAATGGGAGTGGGCGGTGCCATTGTTGGTGGGGCTGTCCTTGGAGGTATTATAGCTGGTGCCGTCGCTTATCAAAACGATAAGCCGTCAAGTCCCTAGGAATTTAACCTATCCATTCAGGTTTTTGTTTATCCAGCGCTCCTCTTCCATCCGGAAGAGGGGCGCTGTCGTCTGTATCAAGATAACCTTTCAGACCCTATATCAAAATCCACGCAGAGACCCCTTAGAATGCTTAGTTTTTTAAAATAGAAAAATGGGAATGGACAATAACCCCACCACAAAGGACCCGGCTTCGAACGAACCCATTTTGACTTTACAACCACACTTATCACGCTGTCATTCCGGCGAACGCCGGAATCCAGTTAGAACTATAGGTGAGATGATTGTTTTGGCAGCATGGTCACAGATCTTTTACTGGATGACGTATCCGGCATCCCGGACTCAGATACTTATTGATAACACACTGGATTCCGGGTCAAGCCCGGAATGACGTTGTCGGAGGTACAGAGAATGCGCTTCGAAATGAAATCAAAAGGAGGGCAGGTTTTCCGGTTGGTTCTGCTATCGGTCTTGCTCGCCTTTTTCGCAGGGTGCACCAACACGGCCATGACCAAAAACAAAATGGTTGAAACCCGAGTGGCCGAACAGGACAATGCCAGGAGTACGAATGAAAAAAACGAACGCATATTTAGCAACGTACAACCCACACCACCCTCAACAGACCCTATTCTTGGACCCGGCGATCTGCTGGAGGTAAAAATTTTTGAAGCCCCCGAACTGGCGACCCAGGTGCGTATTAGCTCCCGTGGTTATGTCACCCTTCCGCTGCTGGGGGACGTGGAGGTTGCAGGCCTCACCGCCCGGGAATTGGAAATGAAGATTGAGGATCTCTACAGGGCCAAATACATCCGAAATCCCCATGTGAGCCTTTTTGTTCGCGAACACCTGAGCCAGAAAGTCACTTTCGTGGGTCAGGTGAAGTCTCCAGGCACCTATGAACTCCCTTCTCGCATTCGACTTCTGGATGCCTTGGCTCTTGCTGGCGGACTCACCTCAAAGGCCGGCAGCAGTTGCCGAGTCCGTCGTGTGGGCAAGACGGACAAAGACACCGGTTCTTATATAGTGGATCTGGATCGCCTCATTGACGAAGGGGATGTAAATCTTAACATTCCTATTCACGGGGGAGATGTCATCTTTGTGGAGGAAGGGGGCACTTTTTACGTGGACGGGGCAGTTCGAATGACGGGTGCATTTCCCATCAAAGCGACTACCACGCTGGAAGAAGCGATCATGACCGCCGGCGGCTTTCTCTCATATGCCGACGCGGAAGATGTGATTCTGGTCCGCCGCACCGAAGACAAAAAGCACCGGGAAGTCCTACATATGAATCTTGAGGTTGCCAAGGATGGGGCATTTCCCATGAAAGACGGTGATATCCTGGTCGTCGGCTCAACTTTCTGGGGACGGCTTTCCAGCGGCAGCGGTTTCAGTCTCGGCATACCCTTTATCGGTGGTATCAGCTATTCGAACCCTCAACGGTATAGATAACCTTCGGTTAAGGGTGCAGTTGTCAGGGTTCAGCTGGAATTCCGATATAAGGATTGATTGAAAAACATCGTTGGCAAAAGCAAGCTCGCGGGTGTGAGTCAGGAATTTTGAGCTATGGTCTCAGTCGTGTAT
>JANQDY010000043.1 GCA_028278625.1 Thermodesulfobacteriota bacterium | reverse complement strand
AATAGCGGTTGTCATCATGGTATAAGTCTATGAAATCAAAATCAAACAAAGCTATAAATGTTTTTACCTTTATGGTTCCGGCTTGTCCGGGTTAGGGTTCAAAGGTCTCAACAAAGATCGACAGAAGCGTCTGCAGCTTTCCCTTGTGGCCGGCGCCCAGCACGCTTCTGTTTCCGGCTTTTCCTGTTCGCTGTTTTAGAAAGTATACAGGCTCCTTTTCTTATTGGGAAAAAGGGATTGTGTCAAAGGCCTTTTTGGGATACCCTTAAGAGGCTTTTTTTATGGGAAATTTGTGAAAAGCCGCCTTTTGGGCCGGCGAATGAACCGGCACGCGGAAACAACAGAAGGATACTGTTCCATTAAAGTAGAAGGGGGGACCAATTGGATAGAGCCGCACAGGGGATTGGGGATTTGATCGGATTTGCAAAGGACGTCATCCGGCAAACCGGAAGTGAGGCACTCACTTTTTATGGAAAGGCAAGACCCGGAGAACGGTTTGATGAAGAGCTGGTGACGACGGCGGAACTCCATTTGACGGAGTTCTTTCAAGACCGTCTGAGTGATCGTTTTCCCGAGCATCAACTGTTTGTCAACCAGCAAGAAGATTCCGGCTACTCCCATGAAGACAAGCGATACCTGTGGGTATTTGATCCCCTGGATGGTGTGGCCAATTTTCAAGGGGGGATTCCCCTGTGGGGGATGTCTTTGGCGCTTCTGGAGAATTCATGGCCTGTCTTCGGCGTGTTTCACATGCCCGCCACCGGAGATCTTTTTCACGCCCGGGCAGGCGGGAAAGCGTATTGGGGAGAGCAGGAAATCTTCGCTGCACCGTCCTCTGAAATCAACGACGAAAGCGTTTTGCTGACTTACGCACGGTTCAACAGACATTATCGCCCCTCATTCGCCGGAAAGATCCGCAGTTTCGGTTGCACGTCCGCGCATATGTGCTATGTTGCCGCCGACCGTGCGGAGGCGGCCATCATCGCCCGTGAAACATTTCAGGATCTGGCCGCCGTAAGGGTGATCATCGAGGCTGCCGGCCTTAACATCTGTAAAATGGATGGATCGAAATTTTTCCTGAATGAATACATGGACGGAAAAAAGATCGAAGAACACCTCCTCGTAGTGTCCTCCGAAAGCCGAACTCGCATCCAAGACTGTTTGATTCCGATCGAATAGAATACCGCTTCAACTGAATACATCAAATTCCAGCTATTGGACGGCCTATGAAGAAGATCATCAAAATGAGAGAAATGCTGGACGACCAGAAGGGCATCATCAAGCGGGTTTCCGCAACCGGTGATATGGGTCGACGGATCAGAGAAATGGGCCTGGTTCCCAACACGCCGATTCAAATTCGAGGGCGTGCACCCCTGAAAGATCCGGTGGCGGTAAAGATCAGAGACTATGTCCTGACACTCAGGAATAATGAAGCCAGCAGCATTTTTGTGGAAGTGGAAGAAGGCCCGTCCGCCTGAGACCTTGCGCCCATGAAGCAGAAGATTCTCATTGCACTTTCCGGAAATCCCAACGCCGGAAAAACCACCGTATTCAACGCCATAACCGGTGCCAGGCAGCATATTGCCAATTATCCCGGGGTGACCGTTGAAAAAAAATACGGGGTCATCCATCATAATGGTCAGGAAATTGAGGTGGTGGATTTGCCGGGGACCTATTCACTGACGGCCTATTCCATGGAAGAGATTGTGGCCAGGGATTTCGTGATCAACGAAAGGCCGAGACTCGTTGTGGATATTGTGGATGCGTCCAACCTGGACCGGCACCTGTACCTGGCAGTGCAGTTCAAGGAACTGGGTGTTCCCCTGATAATTGCCCTTAACATGGTGGATGTTGCGGAGAGCCGGGGCATCAGAGTTGACCACCATGAGTTGTCGGCCCAGTTTGGGGTGCCGGTGGTTCCCATGGTTGCTCGATCCGGCAAAGGGATCACGGAACTTCTGGACAAAGTGGTGGAAGAAGCTTCCCGTAACTCCGAATGGATAAATGCGCCCATGAGTTATGGGATTGATATTGATTCCGGGCTTGATCGCATTTCGTCCATCATTGAAAAATCCAATATTTTCGATAAGAAGTATCCTGCCAGATGGCGTGCGCTCAAGTGCCTGGAGGGGGATAGTCAGATGACGGGACTCCTTAACAGGGATCCTGAATTGGGGCATCGTATCACCGACATCTGTCATGAGATTTCAAGACACACCATGAGCACCCTTGAGGAAGAGCCGGAAGCCATCATTGCCGATCATCGGTACGGCTATATTGCGGGTATCACCAAAAAAGTCGTCAAACGAAAGATTGAGATGCGTCTCAATGTTTCAGACAGGGCGGACAGGATCCTCACCAACAGAATACTGGGCCCCATCATCATGGGATTTATTCTTTATGCCATCTACACTTTCACATTTTGGGCCAGTGAAATGCCGCTTCTGTGGTTTGAGATATTTTTTGATGCCCTCAAAAATCTGGTCACGGCTTTGGTGCCTGAAGGGATACTTCAATCCTTGCTCATATCGGGCATCATCGACGGCGTCGGTGGTGTACTGGGGTTTGTGCCCCTCATCATGTTTATGTTTTTTGCCATTGCCATCATGGAGGATTCCGGGTATATGGCCCGGGTTGCTTATATGCTGGACCGGGTACTCAGATGGTTCGGGCTTCACGGAAACTCCGTCATGGCGCTGGTGGTGAGCGGCGGCATATCCGGCGGTTGTGCCGTGCCAGGCGTTATGGCCACAAGGATTCTCAAAGACCCCAAAGAGAGGATCGCAACGCTTCTGGTGGTGCCATTCATGAACTGCGGGGCGAAGCTGCCGGTTTACGCCATGCTGATCGGCGCCTTCTTTACAAAGGACAAAGCCCGAATGCTGTTTCTCCTGACACTCATCTCATGGGGCTTTGCGCTGTTTGCCGCCAAATTCCTGAGAGCCACGGTCCTAAAGGGACCCACGACGCCTTTTGTGATGGAATTGCCGCCATACCGCGCCCCCACGCTTCGCGGGCTGGTGATTCATACCTGGGAAAGGACGTGGCAATATATCAAGAAGGCCGGCACGGTGATTCTTGCTTTTTCCGTTATTCTCTGGGCCATGATGACCTTCCCGAGACTTCCTGAAGAACAGATTCAAGTGTTTGACCAGGCCCGGGAAAAAGCCGCCGCCATTCTTTTGAATCAGCAACCGGCCGGGGGATTGATTGAGGATAGGGCGGCCCTAGAGGCCTTAAACCGGCTTTATGATCCCATGCATCCGGGAGACACCGTGACGGGAACCCCCACACAGGATGAAGGCCTTTTGGCGTTGGCCCGGGCCGCTGCCCGGCTGGATCAAGAGGACAAAACAGCCGCATCAGCCGAGATATCCAAAACGTATCTGGAGTCGGCCGGCCATTATCTCGATTACAGGCGAAAGATCGCCCATATTGACGGCCTGCAGCAACAGACGGCCCTCAAGAGGACCATCGCCGGTTGGATGGGGACAAAACTGGCGGTCATTACCGAGCCTTTGGGCTTTGAATACCGCACCAATATTGCTCTGGTGGGGGGGTTTGCCGCCAAGGAAGTGATCATTTCCACACTCGGAACCGCCTACTCACTGAGTGGCGGGGATGAGGTGGCGTCCCTCTCGGAAAGACTGAAAAAGGATCCGGCCTGGAATCCGCTACAGGGATTTGTTTTGATTGTTTTTATTATGCTGTACGTTCCCTGCGTGGCAACCGTGGCCAGTATCCGCAAGGAAAGTTCCTGGAAATGGGCCGTTTTCTCTATTATTTTCAATCTGGTGGTAGCCTATGGCGTTTCGCTTCTGGTCCGGCAGGGGGGCGTCTTGCTGGGTCTGAACGGGTAAAGGAACACTTCTTGTATAGAAGGGATTTTGATAAAAGATTTTGATGGAGAACCAACAAATATGGAAAAAATGCCAATTACCAAAGATGGGCTTGAAAAATTGAAAGCAGAACTGGTCTATCTTGAAAAGACTGAAAAACCAAATAATATCAAGGCAATCGCAGAGGCGCGAGCCCACGGGGATCTCAGCGAGAACGCCGAGTATCATGCGGCCAAGGAAAAGCAGGGACTCATTGCCGCAAAAATCAACGAACTGAAAACCGCCATCGGCCAGGCGGAAGTGATCGATATAGATGATGGCCCCATGGACCGGGTGGTTTTCGGCCGTACGATTCTGCTGTACGATGTTCAAAATGATAAGGAAATCACGTACCAACTTGTGGGTCCCTATGAGTCGGATCCCGAAAACGGCAGGATATCCATCAAAAGCCCTTTGGGTCGTGGTCTCATCGGAAGAGAACTCGGTGATGAGGTCAAAATCAGGACACCCAAAGGAATCCAGGAGTTTGAAGTACTGGAAATCAATTGAGGTGAGGATGTGGATAGAATCGAAGACCAAAGCGCCGTCACTTTGCGATTGAAGATAGTGGCCCAATTACCGGAGGGGGAAGAACGGAACCCACAGGAGAGCCAATTTGAATTCATATTCGGCGTTGAGCACCAGGTGCCCAGTCTTGAAAAGGTATTGCAGGGGGCCGAAGCCGGTTATCGTTTCAGTATCCTGGTGCCTCCTGAGGAGCTTTACGGTATCTGGGACCCCCAGCTTGTTCGGGAGATTCCGAAGGAAGGTCTGATCAAACAAAGGGTTCGCAAAGGGCGGTATTATCGGCAGATAAAAATGGGTTCCCTGATAGAATTCAAAATACTTGAAATAAGGGACGATACGGTTTTGGTCGATTTCAATAAACCCACGGCCGGGATTTCCGCGCTTATGGAAGGGGAGGTTTTGGGGATCAGGAAACCGTCCGATGAAGAGATATCAACGGCGCGGGATGAACAGCGAAAAAAGGAGATCGGATGCGGATGAGCGATGACGGCTGCAGGATTTTTATTCACGGCCTCGAGAGCAGCAACAGGGGAACAAAGGCCGTCTTTTTCCGCGAAAGGTTTCCGGAAATGATTATTCCCACATTTGTGGGGACCCTTCCGGAACGGCTTTCGGCGCTGGAGGAATCTCTCCGCGATAAATCGGACATTCGGATCGTGGGAAGCAGTTTCGGCGGTCTAATGGGCACCCTATTTGCAATGAAAAATGAGGAAAGGGTGAAATGTCTGGTACTCCTGGCACCGGCCATTCACATGATTCATATGGCGCCCTCAAAGGTCCGGAAGATTCACATCCCCGTGCACCTGTACCACGGCACTGAAGACGCGGTCATTCCCTTGGATGAGGTGGAAACAGCTGCCGGCAAGTACTTTCAACGCTTGAGCTTTCACAAGGTGCAAGACGACCATTTCCTGCACCGTACCTTTAAGACCATTGATTGGGCCGGGCTTCTGGCATGAGGCGGCGTCCCTTTTCAACCCTCTGAATCCCCATCTTTTTTGGACCTGTCCAGTTGAGACGCATACCAGTCCATCTGCCGGCAGATCCCCCTGATGATACGGACTTCCCTGGCACGCAGGGGCACTCTTGAAAGAAAGCGGCGGATATTCAACAGCCAGTGTTCCGGATTCTGCGGATCCAAAAAACCGATTTTGGAAAGCATGGTTCTCAGATGATCGAACATGCCTTCCAGTTCGAAGCTGTTGGCCAACCGGGGGACGGGCGTCTCCTGCCGGGCCTGGTTTGTGGCCAGAAACAGCTCATAGCAGAAGATGACCACCGCCTGGGCAAGATTGAGAGACGAAAAAGATGCCGTGGGAACCGTGGCTATGGTATGGCAGAAGCGAAGCTGGTCGTTGCTGAGTCCCCGGTCTTCAGGACCGAATAGGATGGCGACGAGGTTTTTCTGGGAGATGGGGATCAATCTTTCCGCCAGAGACCTGGGACGGGTGAGTGCGGGCCTTAAAGTGCCGATACGGGCCGTGGTACCCACCAGATACTGATACGGTGCAAGGGCTTCCCTCAGATCTTTGTAAAGGGCCATGCGGTTCAAGACAACATTGGAACTCCCGGTCGCCGTTTTGTTCATACGGTCCGTGTCGCAATTCTTGGGGTCCACCAGCACCAGCCGCTCAAGGCCCATATTGTGCATGGCCCTCGCCACGGCGCCGATATTCTCGGGAATCTGCGGCTGGACCAGTACGATGGACACATTCTCAAGTGCGATTCTGTCCGTCATTCTTTCAGCAAATCCAAAATGTCGTTGTTGAGTTCATCGCTGTCAAAAGAAAACAGCACGGTCCCTTTATGGATCTCAAAGGAAATCAGCCGACATTGGTACTGCTCCGCCACCGATTCCAGCATGTCCTTGAATTGACTGACGTAGGGATGATCCAGATCGTCAATTTCCGGTGGGAACATGTCTACCTCAAAACAGCCCGATGATACTTTCATTCCCGATGGTACCTCCAGAATGTGATTGAACCCATTGCCATGACAACAGCTCCAGCGAAGAATATGACCCTGAAACTGAAAATGTCAAGGAGTAGTCCTCCCAAGAGGGGGCCCGCGAGCATTCCGACACTGTGTCCCAGGGCCAGTAGGCCCATAATGGATCCCATGGCATTTGATCGCCGGCCTTGGATGACCCCCATGGCCATGATGGCGGGAAGGGAAATGCCCCCTGCCAGGCCCAGCACGCTGTTAATGAATATCAACTGCCAAAAGAGATTGGCGTAATCCAAAGAGAGCATGGCCAACAATGCCAGAAATCCGCCAAGGAGGGTCAATGACTTCTTGCTGAAACGGTCCGCGGCGTATCCCATGGGGGCCTGGAGCAAACCGGTGACCAACACATTGACCATGACCACCAGCCCGATGGCGGAGCTGGAAAGCCCGATCCGGCTACCGGCCAAGAGCGGCAAAAAAGCCCAGGTAATCCCGATGCAGGTTGTAAAGCAGGTGCGAAAAATAAAAACGGAAAAGACCGTGGGGATTCTAATCAACATCTTGTAATCATGTGGTTTTTCTTCTCCGCGGCGAACGGTTCCGGACGGCTGAGGCTCCGGGGGCAACGTGAAAAGACAAAGAAGGAATCCGAAAAGCGTCAGAATGCCCATCCCCATGAAGGAAGCCTGGATATGAATCCAGTCCTTGATGAGCCCGCCCAACACGGGCCCCGCGGTGAGTCCGCCCAAAAGAGAGATGTTGAACAGGCCCATCAGCCGGCCCTCCTGGGCAATGGGAATCATTTCCCCCACATAGGCTTGGGCCACCGGGAGCACCATGGCTGAGGCAAATCCCTGGCCCAAGCGAAGCAGGATCAATGCGGTGACATTTTCGGAAACGGCGTAAAAAAGGGAGACCAGAAAATAGATAAGCAGGCCGGTGGTGATGAGCGGCTTTCTTCCCTTGCGGTCGGAAAGCCTTCCAAAGTAGGGAACAAATAGGCTCCGGGTAATGGAAAATGCGCCGAAGATCAAACCGATCTCAAGACCCCCCGCCCCCAGTTCGTGGGCATAGTTGGGGAGCAGCGGCGCCACGAATCCGGCCCCCATGGCGGTTACGAAGATGGCAACGAAAAGGGTTGCAAAAATCCTGGTATTGAGAGCAGTCATTCTTCCTGTCACTGATGTCGTCGGAAACCATCTGCTACGATTGCGCGTCCCCCATGTCAAGGAATATCTTGCTTTTTGTTTAGCCTATGGCAAGCCTTTCGGCAAAACGGTATTGCTTTATTTCAAATGTTGGCATAAACTTTAAACATCAATATCGATTTTTACCAAGTGTGCCTATGTTTGAGAAATTATGACGAAACTGGACTATATCTCCTTGTCTCTGATCTTCTTTTCCGTGATTACCATTATTTTAGGAATTATCAAGGTCCATACTTATCCGGGAAAGATCGCCAAGAAGCGAAACCATCCCCAGGAAAAAGCCATTGAAGTAACATCTCTTCTTGGGCTGATCTTGTTTCCCCTTTGGATGTTTGCCCTGGTGTGGGCTTATTCCGGAGCGGTCCTGGGCGTTCTGTACCGCCAGGAGGATGAGAAATCGTCCCCGGAAGAATCGCCGAAACCCATCGAAAAATTAGTGGAACCAAGCGATAGGCCTCTTCAAAATCCTGAAGAAAAGGATGACGAATCCCCCTAGACGCCCATGGAACTGCTGATCACCATCGCCTATTTTTTTCTGATTCGCCTCATCTTTTTTGATTACAAGTTGCTCAACTACAATTTGTTTTGGAAATTCTTCACCATTGGGCTGTGGGTGGCTGCCGTCTTAACGGAGATTCTGATGCTGGGTCAATTTACCCCCTACAGCAAGGAGGCCTTTGTTCAGTCCTATGTGGTTCAGATGGCCCCGGAGTATGGCGGAAAGGTCAAAGACGTTTTTATATCGGCCAATAAGCCGGTGAAAAAAGGGGATCCATTGTTTCAAATGGAACCCCAAACGTGGCAGGATCGAGTGGAAGGTCATGAGGCGGTTCTAGCGGCAGCGGGAACCGATGTTCAGAAAATGGGACAGGAAATCATGACCGCACGGGCGAATGAGGCCCAAACCAAGGCCAATTTGAAGGGTGCCCGGGCCAAATACGAGATGATTTTAAAGGCCGCGGAGAAAGATGCGGTCTCCAAAATCCATCTTGAGGAAATCGAACAGCGGGTGGCTGCCCTTAAAGCGAAACTTCGGGCCGATCAGGCCAGAGTGCGGGAGGCGCAGCTCGCCTTTGAATCGAAGGTGGGTTCAGAGCATACGGAAGTTGCCGAAGCCATGGCCAAATTGAGGACGGCCCGGTATCACTTGAATAATACCATTATTCGCGCGCCTTCTGACGGATATGTGTGTAATCTGCAGCTTTATCCAGGAGCGTTTATTCGGCTGAAAACGCCGGTGATGACCTTTGTCAACAGCCAGGAGCAATGGATTGTGGCCAAAATGAACCAGCGGGGCATTCAGCATGTACAGCCGGGGGATCATGCGGAAATCGCTTTCAAAATGTATCCGGGAGAAGTGTTTAAGGCTGAAGTGGTGAGTATTGTCTGGGCCAATGGAAATGCTCAGGGTGTTCCCAGTGGTCGGATTCCTGAAGAAGAAAGCCTTAAAGGTGATGATGCGTATGCGGTGCGCCTGAAACTAACGAAGAATCATCCGGATTACCCCATCCGCTTTGGTGCCAGCGGATTGGTGGCTATTTTCACCAAGAAAGCCCCCGATTTTCTGGTGTTGCTGCGTCAAATTGAAATTCGCTCGGAAAGTTTCCTCAATTTTTTGTTCAATCCGTTCTGATGCGGCAAGCCGCGGTTTTGGTTTTTAGAGAGGGGCGAAAATTTTTCGCCCGTACAGGTTTTTAGAGCAGCAAAAACCGTTTGTTTCATGAGAGGTTAAGCAAACAGGACGCTAACCAGAATGATATGTGCCGACTTTCTTGCCAGTATCCTCAGTTCTCCCATTACAGTTTCCTGAATCGTATCTGCTGCCTCACGGTGTTCATGACCGTTTTGTGGGTCGGTTGTGCGCCGGTGGGGCCGAACTATCAGAAGCCTCACATCAAAATGCCGGATGCGTGGCACGAGAAGGTGGCCCGGGATATGGTGAAACCGTCCGGGCCGGCGCTTCAAAACTGGTGGCAAATCTTTGATGACCCCATCTTGAATGATCTTATCGATCAGGCGCGAAAATCAAATTTGGATCTGAAGATCGCGGTCTCCGGTATTGCCGCTTCACGGTCCCGGTTGGGCGTGGCCAAGGGGCAGGAATTACCGGACGGCAATGCCTCGGGGTTTTTTTCCCGCTTTAAACACAGTGATAAAGGCCCGCTGAGGCAACTGGCCCCTCCGGACGGTTTTGACGCGCAAAACATGTTCATGCTCGGGGTGGATGCCATGTGGGAAGCAGATTTGTTTGGTCGCATACGGCGCCAGATTGAGGCTGCCGGTGCGGAATACGAGGCCTCTGTTGAAGACTATCGGGATGTGATGGTCACCCTGTTTGCCGAGGTGGCCATGACATATCTGGAAGTTCGGTCTTACCAGCGCCGTATCGCGTGTGCCAAAGCCAATGCCTTTATTCAGGGCAAAATGCTGGAATTGACAAAATCACGTTACCATAGCGGCATTGCGTCGAGGCTGGATATGGCCCAGGCTTTAAGCAATCTGTCCAATACCGAAGCTGCTGTTCCGGCCCTTGAAATTGGCTTAAACCTGGCCATCAACCGGCTGGCGGTGCTTTTGGTGAAGGATGCGGGCGCCATTCAGAAGATGTTTCGAGAACCGAAACCCATTCCCGTTGCCCTCATGGACATCGGTATCGGCGTGCCTGCTGATCTGTTGCGCCAGCGGCCGGATATTCGAATGGCGGAACGGCGTCTCGCGGCTCAGACCGCCAGAATCGGCGTGGCCACTGCCGACCTGTATCCCCGTTTTGCCATTGATGGGTTTTTTGGCTTTGAGACCGGGTCTTTATCAGATGTTGGGCATGGAACCACCCTGGCGTATGGACTGAGAACACCCATTAAATGGAATTTTTTCAGTGGCGGCAAAACCCGCAGTCGCATTGCCTACCAGGAGGCGGTGACCGAACAGGACCGGCTTTCCTACGAAAACACGGTGCTTCAGGCCGTTGAAGAAGTCCGCAACACCATTGTGGCCTATGAAAAGGAACGGGTCCGGCGGGACTGGCTTGTGGCCGCTGTGGCGGCCACCAGGGAAGCGGTGAATCTGGTGGTGGTTCAATATGAAACCGGATTGACGGATTTCAACAATGTCCTGGATACCCAGCGAACCCTCTTTGACCAGCAGGATAAACTGGTGGTTAGCCAGACCGATGTGGTTTTGAATCTGGTTCGGCTTTACAAGGCCCTGGGCGGCGGGTGGGACGTACCGGAAGCTCCTCGTAAGGTTCGTCGCAGAGCCTTTCGCAAAAAAGCACTATCTCCACTTATCTCCGATTGACAGGCTCCACAATCGGCTCCGAGTCCTTTTCAGCACGGATAATGTGGTGTTGAATATGATCCGGCTCCATAAAGTCCTGGGCGGTGGATGGCCCGTTGAAGCCAAAGACAATGTATCATGAAACACTTTTGGGTCATAATCCAATGTGAGACAGCTGCTGTTTGCTCCATTTTCACCGACCTCCGACCATAATTATCCGAAACCTCAAATTGTTCTCGAAGGACCCGCCTGGAAAAACGGCGGGCCCCATTGAGTTTCTGGGGGATCAGAATATTCACACTCTGATTCTAACGGGACGTTCTTTAAAAAAAGTCCTGCAAATAGGCGCATGTGAGACTTCCCTGAACGGCCTTTTGAGACAGGGTTGTATCATGAAACGGCCAAATGCGCTCATGTTTGGCACTTCCTTGTGCCAGAAGCGGAAAAATACCAATTATGGTAGTGGGTTACCTCCTTCAAACATGGAAGCCTTTTTTGGCACGAAATCTGCTTTAAAACTTTTCATTATTTCCTTCAGGGGGTATCGGGATGAGGCCGTGTGATGAAACAATCAAAAACACCATCTCTATTGCGGAGAAGATGCTGAAGATCGCCGACGAAGGGGATATGGTGAGAGAAGACAATGGATGTGGGGTTCTGTACGGTGTTGTGAGGGATTCTGCGTTTAAAATTAGAAAACTGGCAGAAGCAGAGAAGAAAGCCCACATCAAAAAGGGGTGGTGGCAAGAGGATTCCGGCAAGGAATGATCGGGAAAAAAAAGAATTTTGCCAAGGATGAATGGGGGATGAAAGGGGGTGGAAAACCATGATTGGATTGGAAGAGCTTAAACAGGACAAGGCGCTTGTTGATTCCATCGATTGGAGCATGACCCCTGAGGAAGCCGTCAGGCTTTATCTTGAATGGGGTAATAACTGGAGCAGAGGATATGAAATGGTTCGATCCAAGGATGACAAAACCCATTACTTTGTGTTGAATACATGGGAAAAGTCGCCTTCCATATATTTTGTTCTAAGGGATTATGAGGGGGCTGTTGAACTGGCAAAGATCGAAGTCCCCGAAGAACTGCAAATGGAAACCAAATACGGTATTCCACGCGCCAAGGGCGTATATGCCGTGGACGGTGAATTGCAGTTGTGGTTGAAAAAGGAGCTGGATGTAGCATAAAATCAAGATTCGGGAGAGAAAAATGGAGAAAGACATTCTTGAAGCAATGAAAAAGGCCGGAAAGCCGGTTCGCCCCGGGGAAGTGGCGGACATGATCGGCGTGGAGAGCAAGGAAGTTTCAAAAGCGATCAGCAAATTGAAAAAAGCCGGATCGGTAATTTCACCGAAAAGATGCTATTACGCTTTACCCGAAGAATAAGGAGAGCCGACCATGGCAGCGCCCGAAGAGATGTATCAGTGCCAGACGGCAACCTGCGGATATATATATGACCCTGACAGGGGTGATCGAAAAGGGAAGATCCCAAAGGGAACCCTTTTTCAGGACTTACCGGAAGATTGGAAATGTCCTATTTGCGGTGCGGGAAAGAAGATGTTCAAACCTCTGGGATGACCAGGTTAGAGATCCACAATCGAAAAATTTAAAAGACACGGGAGGATTACACGCATGGAGCTAAAAGGGAGTCAAACGGAGAAGAATCTGTTAACCGCATTTGCCGGCGAGTCTCAGGCCAGGAACCGTTATACCTATTTTGCCAGTCAAGCCAAGAAAGACGGATTTGTGCAGATTTCCTACATTTTTGAAGAGACGGCAAACCAGGAGAAGGAGCACGCAAAAAGGCTTTTCAAGTTTCTGGAAGGGGGTGAGGTAGAGATTTCCGCCGCATTTCCCGCTGGTGTTATCGGCAGTACCCTTGAGAATCTGAAGGCATCGGCTGCAGGAGAACATTACGAACATACGGAGATGTATCCGGAGTTTGCAGGAATCGCCCGTGAAGAGGGATTTGCCACCATTGCGGATGTCTTCATGAATATTGCGGTGGCTGAAAAACAGCATGAAAAACGTTACAACGATCTCAGCGCAAACATTGAGGCCGACCGGGTATTTAAACGGGATACGGAAGAAGTATGGCGGTGCAGAAATTGCGGTTATCTTCACGAAGGGAAGGAAGCCCCGCAGAGTTGTCCGGCGTGTGCCCATCCCCAGGCCCATTTTGAGCTTTTAGGTGAAAACTACTAAGCAGTGGAATAAAGCAAAAAGGAGGATACGATGGCTGAAAGATTGGAAGTCTATAAATGTGAAGCGTGCGGAAATATCGTTGAAGTGCTCCATGGCGGAGAAGGTGAACTGGTCTGTTGCGGCCAACCCATGAAACTCTTCAAGGAAAACACCGTTGATGCCGCCAAGGAAAAGCATGTGCCGGTGATCGAAAAAACAGCCCAAGGCATAACGGTAAAGGTGGGCGAAGTGGCGCATCCCATGGATGAAAAACACTACATCGAATGGATTGAACTCATTGCCGATGGATCGGTCTATCGGCAGTTTTTAAATCCCGGTGATGCACCTCTGGCCACATTCAATGTAACGGCCGATCAGGTGACGGCAAGGGAATACTGCACGCTCCACGGTCTTTGGAAAGCCTAAAGAGGCCAGAGGGGAAACATCAGGACCAAGGAATAGCGCGTCCGTAATATTCTGACGGACTGAAAGGAGATGGAAATGTCAACACCCCAGCATTGCCCTGGTTTCGAACAGGCCAGAAATCTCAAATCGTTTACCTGCAAATGTCCCGAGTGCGGGAAGGAAAAGGAAATTTTTTCCGATGAGTTCAATAAAGAGCACTCATGCTCCGGATGCGGTAAGAAAATCGACTTTACCCAATGTACTCTGGAAGCAGGTGCTTAGTTCTTTAATACTCTGTAGGATCATTGTCATTTTGACGCCTCGCAACAGGCTTTGTATGATCCTGTTGCGAGGACTTCCGGCGAAAAGAGGCATGTCTTTTGAGAGGACGTATCAGCAGACAGGCGATGCGGGGAATCCTTTCCGCAACGGACGGTGAGACCGTTTCGCACGAATTAAAGCGTCACTCCCCCAAAAAAATCATCAACGCACTTTTTTCTTTCCTCTACAGCCAGGATGACACCACCAAGTGGCGGGCGGTCACATTAATGGGCATATTTGTTGCGGATCTTGCCGGTGAAGATCTTGAAGCAGCCAGGGATGTCATGCGTCGTCTCATGTGGAATCTCAATGATGAATCGGGCGGCATTGGTTGGGGATCAGCCGAAGCCATGGGGGAGATCCTGGCGCGCCATGAAGGGCTTAGAGGGGAATATGGGTCCATTCTGCTTTCTTATGCCGACAAAGACGGCAACTACCTGGAGCTTCCCATGCTTCAGCGGGGGCTTCTTTGGGGGATCGCCAGACTGTCGGAGGTGTCGCCGCAAATGGTGAAAGATTCCAAAAGCCGCTATCTCCGCTACCTTGTATCAGAGGATCCGGCCGTCAGAGGGCATGCGGCCAGAATCCTGGGGCTGGTGGGAACCGCAGAGGACATCAGGTATCTTGAGCCGCTTATAAAAGATGAATCCCCCTATGCGACCTATTCCGCCCGGCAATGCAGTGAACGTTTGGTGGGGAGCACGGCCAAAGAGGCCGTATCGAAGCTGAACAAGAATACGCCAACAGATCTTAATTGAAAGGAAGAGCCCCATGAATAAACGGTACGCGAACCCTTATGTGATCGGTGTTTTCCTGGGACTGGTCCTGCTTTTTTCCTTCTATACTATGGGCAGGGGCGTCGGTTCCTCTGCCAGTTTTGCAAGGATAGGGACTTTTGTATTGGGACTTGTGGCGCCTGAGCACACGGAAGCCAACCCCTATTTTGCCAAGTATTTCGGAGGGGGGCGTTCCCCTCTCATGGCGTGGCTGGTCTTTCTAAGCCTGGGTGCCGGTATGGGTGCCCTTTTTTCGGCTTTTATTTCGGGCCGCATCAAGGGAGAGGTGGTTCGAGGGCCGGCCATCGGCGCATCCGCCAGGCTTTGGCTTGCCTTGTTCGGCGGCGTTCTTTCCGGATTCGCAGCCCGCCTGGCAAGAGGATGTACCAGTGGACAGGCCCTTACAGGCGCCTCTGAACTGGCCTTTGGGTCCTGGGTGTTCATGTTCTGTATTTTCGGGGGTGCCTATGCAACCGCCTACTTCTTCAGAAAGGAGTGGTTATAATGGGTCCGCTCTATAAATTCGGTTGGTTCGATTTTTCCTACAGTCTTCAAATTGCGGGTCTGGTAGGATTTTTCTTCGGTTTTGTCCTTGAAAGGGCGGGATTCGGTGATGCCCGGAAACTGACGGCAATTTTCTATCTCAGAGATTTTGCGGTTCTGAAGGTGATGTTTACCGCCATTGTGGTGTGTGCTCTGGGGCTTCTCTATTTTTCCATGTTCGGCTGGATCGATCTCGGCCGGATCTATATCCTGCCCACCTATATCTGGCCTCAGATTGTCGGCGGCTTGATCCTGGGCGTGGGATTCGTCATGGGGGGATACTGTCCGACCACCTCCATTGTGGCCACTGTCTCAGGTAAACTGGACGGTCTCATCTTTATTGTGGGCATGATGCTGGGGTCGATCATTTTTGCGGAGTTTTTCCCCGTGCTTCAAGGTTTTTACGAAGCCGGCAGCATGGGGGAAGTTCGATTGCCGGATTTTCTTCACCTGGGTCCCGGTGTGGTGGCCCTTCTGATCTGTTTGATGGCGTTGGGTGCATACTGGGTGGCGGAACTTGTGGAGAAAAAATTTGGAAACCCGGACGAACTGCCGAAAGGGTCCAAAAAGGTGAAGAGGGTCGCCGCCGGAATTCTCATCTTGCTGGGACTGATCCTCGCGGTGGGTTACCCAAATGAACGGTATGAACGGAAACCGGTTTCGGCACCTTTGCCGCCAAAACATGAAAAGGCCATGGTGCCTCAGGAAAAACCGGCGCCTGAAGCGCCGAAGGCTGTTACGGATTTCAAAATAGTGGAAGATGAAGGGTGTTGATCTTTGAAGCGCGGATTGTGGAATGCGGAATGGAAATGGGACAGCCAGATGAAAAAAGTGTGAAAAGGACAAAAAAAATCGATGGGATTGACTTAGGTCAAGGCAATGCCTGCATGGAACCGATATGCTGGAGACGAATCATGGAGAAACCAAATGGTTCCTTTGAATGAACAATAAAAATCTTACCGTCAAAAGGAAAGGAGAAATGCCATGTTTTGTTTTCAATGTCAGGAAACGGCCAAAAACCAGGGGTGCACCATCAAGGGGATGTGTGGAAAACCTGAGGAAACCGCCAATCTGCAGGATCTGTTGATCCATGTTTTGAAAGGAATCGGCATTTACGGAGAAAAAGCGGCTGCGCTGGGCGTGCTGGATCATGCCACCGCAAGATTTGTGACGGAAAGCCTTTTTTCCACCATTACCAACGTAAACTGGGATGATGAGTGGTTTGTTTCCCGAATCAAGGAGGCGTTAGGGGTTCGGGATGGTATCAAAGGGAGATTCGAAGCCGCTTACCGGGAAAAGAACGGCAAAGCATTTTCAGATGAACTGCCGGACGCCGCCACCTGGTCTTCACTGGATGAATCCACATATCAGAGCAAAGCCAAGGATGTGGGAATACTCTCAACTGAAAACGAAGATGTGCGTTCCTTGAGGGAACTGCTTGTCATCGGTCTTAAAGGGGTGGCCGCCTATGCGGATCATGCCCTGGTGCTGGGTTATGAAAATGAAGATTTTTACCAGTTCATGATGGAAGCATTGGCTTCCACAACAAAAGATCTGAGCGTTGATGACATGGTCGCATTGGTGCTCAAATGCGGAGAGATGTCGGTGAACATCATGGCCCTGTTGGACGAAGCCAATACAGCCACCTATGGTCATCCGGAAATCACGGAGGTCAATATCGGTGTTCGCCAAAATCCCGGCATCTTGATCAGCGGCCACGATCTGAAAGATATGGCCGAGCTGCTGGAGCAGACCGAGGGGACGGGTGTGGATGTGTATACCCATGGTGAAATGCTGCCGGCCAATTTCTACCCGGCATTCAAAAAATATGATCACTTTGTGGGGAACTACGGCGGTTCATGGTGGCGTCAGAATGATGAGTTTGAATCCTTTAACGGACCGATCCTCTTGACCACCAACTGTCTGATCCCCCTCAAAAAGGAGAATACCTATCTGGACCGTCTCTTTACCACCGGCATTACCGGCTATCCGGGGGCCAAGCATATTCCGGCGAGAACCGAAGGGGGCGTCAAGGATTTTTCGGAAATCATCGCCCTTGCCAAGACCCGGCCCTCGCCCACGGAGATTGAAGCCGGAAAAATCGTGGGGGGCTTCGCGCACAATCAGGTATTGGCATTGGCAGACAAGGTCATCGATGCGGTCAAAAGCGGTGCCATTAAACGGTTCGTGGTCATGGCCGGCTGTGACGGGCGGCACAAAACGCGCAACTATTTTACGGAAGTCGCCGAACAACTGCCCGAAGGTACGGTCATCCTCACGGCGGGATGCGCCAAATACCGCTATAATAAACTGGATTTGGGTGATATTGGGGGTATCCCGCGCGTTCTCGATGCGGGGCAGTGCAATGACTGTTATTCCCTGGCCTTCATTGCACTAAAACTGAAGGAAGCTTTCGGGCTTGATCACATCAATGACCTGCCCCTTTCCTTTGACGTGGGTTGGTATGAACAAAAAGCCTGCGCCGTATTGCTGGCGCTTCTGCATCTGGGCGTCAAAGGCATCCGGCTGGGGCCCACCCTTCCGGCGTTTGTCTCCCCCAATGTGCTGAAGGTGCTGGTGGAAAACTTCGACATAAAGCCAACTGGCGAAGTGGACGGGGATGTCCAGGCCATGATGGCGGGAAACTAATCTCAATGGCGGGCTGTGCGGCGGCGAGAGCGGCCGTACAGCCTTTTGGTTTAAAGGAGTCAATAATGAAGAAAATCGAGGTGTTCAAAGAAAGCGGGTTTAATGATCTTCACATGAGCAGGCTTCTGGTCCACGACTCCCCGTATTTCAAAATTTTGAATTTCAATTTTAAACCCGGACAGGAACTTCCCATCCATTCCCATGACATTGAAGGAGAGTTGAGCATTTTGGTAATGGAAGGTGAAGGACTCTTTCTGGCTAAGGATGGTGAGACCTTGCCCGCCAGGGCCGGGGATGTCCTCATCAGCGACATCAGCGAACCTCACGGCATACGGGCCACCGGTTCCATGCGCGTGCTGGTGACCATCGCGCCTCCCATATAACCGTCACCCGTCGGTCCCTTAAGTGAAAACCATTTGACATGACCCGTCCCCAAAAACTATTTTCATAACAATGGCCGTTTTGATTTTTCTGCTGCCGGAATGTTAATATCTTTGGGGACTGTTTTAAAAAGCGTGTCTGATCAGAAATCAAAAGAGATCGGAAAAGAGGAGAAGGTGGCGCAGCCGCCTGAAAAAGGGATCCGTCTGGACATCGAAAACGCCCTCAGTTTTCTCGATTCTGATGCGTCCGAAAAAGCGGCCTCTCCCAAAGCGGCTTTCCCGCCCCCTGAAGAACCCGAATCCCTAATGCCAGAAATTGAGGCCCCGCCACCGAAGCCCCAAAAAGGATCCGGTACAGTGCCAGCGGCCCGGAAGGACGGGTCCCCTCCTCCAAATGACATAAGAAGCTTACCGTCTCAAACAACTGCTAAAAAGGCCGTCCCGAAAGCGAAAAAGGGTGTGAACATATGGATACTGCTTTTGGGAGCGGCCATTCTGGCACTTTTGGCGGTTCTCTTCCTTTTGTAGAAGCAACGTCAGGAAAACGTCTTTGTGGGTCCCGCACCGGAAGTCTTCTGGCGGCTTATTTAAAGCGCACCTTCGGATGCGTGAATTCAGGGGCGTCCATGGTTTTCAGTCTCCCATGAAATTCGTGTTCAGTAGCAGCGCTTTTCCAGTGTCCGGTGATGCCCGCATCACACCCACCTTGCGGCCTGTTTTTGAAGGATTGGCGAGATGTCTATCTGGTTTTCCCCGATGCCCAGGATGTCCGGTGCTATACCCATTGAGAGTCCCAGGAGCTGGGTAAAGAGTATGGACGGCACGGGATCCGTGATGATTCCCTGATCCAGGAGGCGCTTCTGGACCCGGTCAAGCTGCACCTGACAATAGGAGCAGGCAAGACAGAAATAATGGGCGCCTGATGTTCTGGCGTTTTCAATCTTTTTTCGGGTCAACGCCGCTGAAAGCGCATCATTGATGCCCCACATGGGGGAACCGCAACACTCCGATTGGAGAGGCCATGGAACAAGGTCCGCCCCTGTCATGGCCACCAGTTCGTCAAACACCGCGGCGGTTCCCGGCCAGGCAAAGAGAACCAGTTCCCTGGGACGCAAAATGTGACATCCATAGTGGACGGCGATCTTTAATCCTTTGAACCGGTTAATGATACGCGCTCTTATCCGTTCGGGTCCCACCGCATGGTAAAATATCTCCATGATGTGTTGAATTTCAACGTTGCCTTCATACTTCAGTGATTCCTTTTCAAGCTTGTCGTTGATTTCAGCTTTGAGGGTTGGGTCCGACCTGAGCAATTGATTCACCTCTTTCAGGGTGCCATAGCAGCAGTTGCAGAAGGTCATAATGTCCACCTTGCGCTTCTCCGCAATGGAGAGGTTCCTGGCCGAAGCAAGCACATAAGCCTTGTGGTTGTAGTTCTTCAAGGGATAACCGCAGCAATTGAGTGCCTTATCCGTCAGTTGTATTCCGAGCTTCTCCAGGACCGCATTGGTTGAGGTCTCATATTGTTTGAGGAAGATAGGCGTGGTACAACAGCGTTGGAGGGCCAGCTTCATGATATCTCTCCCGTTGGGCGGCTTTGGTTTTTCATACGTTCCACCGCAAGGTTTTTCAGTTTGTACAGTACATCCGCCACCCGGACCCCCTGTGGGCAGACATCCTGGCACTGGTAGCAGCCAAGACAGTACCAGAGCATCCGGGACCTGAAGGCCAGGTCGGGGAGACCCAGAGCCATTGCGCGAATGATCTGATGCGGGGTCATCCCCAAGGCCTCCGAGGGTTTCTCGTAGTTCCGGACCACCGGACAGGCTGCCGAGCAGGTGAGACAGGTGAAGCAATATGAAAGGGTCGATCCGTAGGCCGACGAGATCAATTGCTTCTTGAAATCCCAGTCCATGTGAACGGGTTTGATGGGGTCGTCCGGCTTGGACAGCGCCGTGCAAACCACTTCAATGCCGGCCATGGGTTGTTCTTGGGCACGGTGGTAGTCCATCTCCGCCAAAGCGGGGCCCATAAGTCCCCTGTACATGGAAAACGGCGTGAGGACAAGCAGTTCGGGATATCCCCGTTTCAGGACCGCCTCTCTCACGGTGAACCAAAGTTCCTGGAGGTTGATGCCCGCCGGGCAGACCGATGTGCAGCGATAGCAATTGGTGCACAGATAGAGGCCTTCCTGAATCACCGTCATCCGGTATTCACCGATGGGTCTTCCCGAGGCAAGGGCCTTGAGGGCGACGATTTTCTCCGACGGGAGGATGTTCGGGTTCGGAATTTCCTCAAAAATTACCGACACGGCGCATCGGGAGGTACAGCTTCCGCAGTGGGTGCAGGCATCCAGGGCCATCATCTGCAAGGTGATGACATTGGCCGGATGGGACTTGCCTTTTTCCACAACGCTGTTTGCAAGCAGGTGCAAGGGGCTTGCCACGATGTGAAACATCCTGCTGAAAGGGAGATAGGCAAGGCCCGTGAAACATGCCAGGAAATGGACGGTCCACAATAAATCGGTAAGCCCCGCCCGATCCAGGGGGAGGGCCGCGGGCCGAAGCAGCATGGCGGCCCCGTAGCTCATGAAGGCCCATTGGGGACGGGAGTGGCAGGCGGCGCAGTTCATTTCGTGCAATTCCTGGCCTCTCGTGAGCAGCTCTCTGTCAGAAGGACCGGTGAGGTTCGGGGAGACCACGCCGTAATCCGCCACCCACAAGGCCTCCAGAGCTTTTTGCGCCTCTTCCTCGTCAAAATCCGCATAATCCGTGACCATTTCAGAGTATCGTTTAAAGGAAACGATTTTTGCGGCTTCAAGAAAGACCCCCGACACCATGATTACCGCTAGAATGATCAACGCATATCGATCCATGGCGTTGGTGAAAAGCCGGGTGGGTGGGTGGATAAACCGGCGGTAAATGGCAATTCCGATCCCAGCAAACACCATAAGCGCCAGAAAATTCCTTAAGAAAAGAAAGGGGTTCAGTGTAGAGGCGTAATCCTCAAAGAGGTTTCTGGTGAACATCCCCTCAAGGGCGTGCATCAACAACAGCAGCGTAAAACCCCAAAACAGGCACATGTGCATGAGCCATCGGATCGGGCTTTCCCGCATGATACTCCGCTGGCAGAAAACATCCAGCAGAAGGGTTTTCAAAAGGGTGAGGACCCTGCCGCTGAAAAATGCGGTGACGATACTTTTAAAGGCGGCAAAAATGCGTTCCCCTGCTGAGAATGGCCTGGGTGACTCGAAGTTATGGCGAAACCAGGTGCTGATCTTGAAAATAAGGCCCACTCCGAAAACAATCAGCGAAAGGCAGAGACTTATCTTGAAAATCATGGTTGTTCTCCCTGTGTCCGTTCTGCATGTGCATGGGGTTTGAAGGTCCGGCCTTAAAAGCAGCCCCATGTTCGGAGAAATTACCTTTCGTTTCCCGGTCCAAGCCTTAATATTGAAAGATTTCCCATTCCACCCTTCGGACCCGTGGGAAATGGGTCCTCCTCATAAGGATTCAAATGTTGCGTCCTTTTTACAACCAGAACCCCGAATATCTTCTATGTTTCGGTACATTGTTAACCAAACCTCTCCGGTTGTGACGGAATGGGCCATCCGATCGAATGCATGCCGGTATGCCAGGCGATAAATCTCTTTGAAATCACCTGGAGCAATATCCAAAAATAGCCGCTGATATCCTTCATC
Organism: Thermodesulfobacteriota bacterium; assembly: GCA_028278625.1. Next base: position 51,968 of record JANQDY010000043.1, on the reverse strand, counting down.
GCTTCAAATATATCGTCGTCGGAGATATCCGTTGGGCCGGCATCTCGGTCTCGATGGTTCACTTCATTGCCCTCTTCATCACACGGAGCTGATGATCTGTTTTTGCTCCGTACCGATTTTTCCTGCTTCCCCACCTGCTTTCTACCCAAAAACGAATTGCCTGTAATTGACCTAAGTCAATTCATTCCGGTTCCTTTTATGCTTTATATATTGGAAAAAGGGGACTTTTAAGTGGATAAATGAAGTTGAGGGGGGGTATGCATGAGCGCCCATACTGAACTGGTCTTATTCGGATCATTAAAGAAAGAGACGGTGGATGTTATTGGAGATTCAATCCGATTTGATCTGGAAGATCCCGTGCCACTGCTGGAGGTTTTACAGACATTTGAAATTCCCGAAAAACGGGTGCAACTGGCCATGGTCAACCACAGTGCCGTTCCAAAGAATTCTATCATCCATCCGGGTGATCGTCTGGCGTTGTTTCCCAAGGAATATGTTGTTTTTGCCGATTGGCACGATTTGAAATTCTGATTGGAAATGCAATTCAGGTCCCACGTGCCCAGGATTTACGGAAGGGGGCGTCAAGGATTTTTCGGAAATCATCGCTCTTACCAAAGCCTGCCAGCCGCCTGAAAAAGAGATCAGCCCGGGCATCTAAAACGCTCTCAGCTTTCTCGATTCTGATGCGTCCGAAAAAGCGACCTCTCCCAAAGCGGCTTTCATGCCCCCTGAAGAACCAGCATCCCTGGTGCCCGAAATAGAGGAAAAGGCTTCACACTGCTCCCCCCTGATGTTCAGGCGCAAAAAAACCGGCTAAATTGTCCAACACTTTCTGGGGTTGATCCTCCTGCAGGAAGTGACTGGCATTTGGCACCGCTTCAAGGACGGAATCCTTGATATCTTCGTGAAGCCGCCTGGCCACCTTGAAATTGAAAAACCCGTCCTTGGTCCCCCACAGAATCAGTGTGGGGATTCGGATTTCCCTCAGTTTTTCAGGCGCTTCTACCATCCGGGCCGGGGGAATGCCGATGGTTCTGGAAAAGGCGCGCCGTCCCGCGGATGTCCCTGCCCAGGTGGCCCGGTACATTTCTGACAATTCCTCTGTCATTCGTTCCTTATGATAGATACCTTGGCACATCAACCGCCGGAAGGCCGGCCGCCACAGGAAAAGCCATGTCAGCCACGATTGGCCGAGGACCTTTAAGAGCACCGACAACGTAAATGAGATTTCTTTGTAGGGTCCGGTGTTCATCACCACAAGCCGGTCGAGGCGTTCCGGATCCCTGACCGCAAAGGCCAGCCCTGCCATCCCGCCCAGGTCATGGACTGCCAAGTGTGCTTTTTCCAGTCCCACGGTGTCAAAGAAATCGCACATGAACCTGTAAAGAAAATCAAGGTCGTAAACAGCATCTTCAGGCTTGCTTGACAGCCCGTGGCCGGGCAGGTCCGGGGCCAGTACCCGGAAGTGTCGGGCCAGCCCGGGTATGATTTGCCGCCAGAGTTGTGAACTTGTGGGCCACCCATGGACAAGGACCACCGTGGGCGCATTCTCTGGACCTGATGCAAGATAGTGGATTTTAAGACCGCTTTTTAAACGAACAAATTGTGATTCCATGGCTACCTCCTATGGATTGGGATGCTGGCTGGACGGCCAGCCAAGTCGTTGGTAAAAACCCTCCCGCTTCTCTTTCCTGATAATTACCTGGGCCCCTTCACCTTTTTCTTCTCCAAAGAGTTCCTAAGGAGACGATGCCCCGGTGATGAGCAGGTCCGCGACGGCAGTCTCGATACTGTCCCAGACCGCTTTGTCGGCACACAGGTCGGCCTCTGTGAGAAACTGCAGGCCCATGCCGTCCATAATCCCGGTGATAATGGCCGCAAGGGCCCGGGGCGCCAGTACCGGGGAAATTTTATTCTCATCCTTTGCCCTGATCAGGCAGCTTTCAAGGGCTATCCGGAATTGTCCGTACAAAGCGGTCAGCTCTTCTTTGACCACACTGCTCTGCCGGGCCACGGAAAACCCCTCAAAAAAAAGATGAAAAAAGTCCGGATCATGGGTCATCACGGTTCTCAGCAGATCCGTTATCCCTTTGGCAAATCCCTCTGCCGAATCATGATCCGTGAACACTTGATGGATCATGGCAATGGAGGCCAGCATGTTCTCTTTGAGCACCCGGGCCAGCATTTCTTCCTTGTTCCTGAAATAGTAGTGCAACAGCCCCCGGCTCACCCCGGCTTCGGTTGCCACAAGGTTGATGGTGGTGGCGGAATACCCCTTCCGGGCCAAAATGCCTCTGACCGCATCCAGGATAATCCTTGCCTTTTCATCTTTTTGTCCGGGTGCCATACATGTGTCTCCCCTGGCCTGAATGCCACACCTTTTGTTGGACGACCAGCCAAAGCATAGCATGATAATACTTTCCATGGCAACACCTTTTTTCGAGCGTTGGTGATTGACCGATCTTAGGCTTGTTCCTTAAATAGCGGCAAAATAGACCGTCCCGGAAGAGAAAAGGGAGTGGAAAATATGGATACTGTTGGCGGGGCGGCCATTCTGTCACTTGTGGCGGTTCTCTACTTTTTCTAGAAGCAATGTTAAAAACGTGTTTGGAGTCACTCCTGCTGACATAGTGGAATCCGTATTCATGAGATCACAGGTACGAAAACTCAGTGTCGTGCAAAGTCCTTTAGTTCCATATACTGTCAAAAGTTTTGACAAATGACATTTATTTGGGATAATCATAAATGTCATGAGCCAGGCAAGAGTTCTTTTATTTTGAAGGATAGCGAATATGGTTAGATTGTGCGTAGCCACAATCTTATCCGTTTAGTTGGACAAAAATGCCCCAACATCATTTGATTGAATAAAAGTGTTTAAATGGACAATTCTGGGAATTGGCTGATCAATTTCAGCACTTCGGACAACCATGCTGTCGTGGACGGCCTTGTGCCCGTCCAGGGATACGTTAAAACCCATCGGCCGGCCGAAGAAGTTGCGATCATGGAAAAGGCCGAGCATTACCAGGCGGACGCAGTTTTCTTCGAAGTACCTCGCCAAGGCAAAGCACCCGTGGCGCAGGCGTTCCTCTACCACTCACATGGGCCGGAACGTGTTTTCGCTGAACTACACCAGCGACTTTGGAGCTGGGGCGGTGTGCCGCTTGTCTATCGTGTTTCGAGCGGCTTAGTTCAGCTTTTCCGTTGCGCTCATCGGCCTGATTTCGAGAGTCGTGGTGAAATCGTTTTCAAGCCTTTCAAAACGTTGAAACTCACTTCCCAAATCGCCGCAGATCCATGGTGGATCGCCGAACGCCTCCGTACAGGAACGTTATGGGATGATCCGGCGGTGTGTAGGCAGCTCTTATCCCGCAACCATGCAGCACAAAAGACGCTTATCAATGCGGTCAAGGAACTGAACCAGGAACTTAACGACGAAAACATACTCCCACAGTCGCTTCGGCGACAGTTGCTCATCCTGTCAGTGCTTATTGCGTATCTTGAAAAGCGGGGGATCTTTGAATACGGCTTCTTTGCCCGTTTTCTTCCCGGCGCAGACGAGTTTTTTCAAGTGCTTGCCGACGGTCGGGCTCTTGCAGATTTGCTCGATCACCTGGAAGCGCGGTTCAACGGTCATGTATTCATCCTTTGCGACGAGGACCGGAATACGCTTCTCGAAAACAGACAACTCGCCCGCTATGCCCGCTTGGTGGAAGGACGGGAGGAATCTGGTGGCCAGCGTACACTGTGGCAGCGATACTCTTTTGCCGATCTACCGGTGGAACTTATCAGCCACATTTACCAGCTTTTCGTCAAAGACACTGCGACGGCGGTCTATACTCCGCATTTTGTGGTCCGCCTAATGCTTGGCGAGGTCTTGAGTTGGGATCGGCTGGATCGGCTGGAAGAGAACGATGAAGTCATTTTGGATCCAGCTTGCGGATCCGGGGTCTTTCTCGTCGAGGCGTACAAACGACTCGTGCTCCACTGGCGCTCTCGAAACGACTGGAAACGACCGAGTCCGACGACCCTGAAAAGATTGCTTACCAAGCGGCTGCGCGGCGTGGATGTGGAGAAAGGCGCTGTTGAGCTTGCAGCGTTCAGCCTTTGTCTTGCGCTCTGCGACGCGCTGGAGCCAATGGAGATTCGATCGAGCGTGAAGCTCTTTCCACCCTTAAAGGGAAAAACTCTCCACACCGGCTGCTTCTTTGAGGCTCGAGAGAAGCAAACGATCAAGGAACGGGTCGGTATAATCACAGGAAATCCACCGTTTGCTACAAAGCTCGGCACCGAAGGCGCCCAGCGTGCCTACGATCGATACCAGAAGGAACACGGAGTTCTGTCATACAAACAGCTCGCTTATTTATTTCTCCACGAATCCATGGAGATGCTTTCTCTTGGTGGGGTGCTCTCCATGCTCCAACAATACAATTTCTTATACAACCAGCAGTCGATCCAGTTTCGGCGGAGGTTCATAGAGCGTTGGGATGTCCGTGAAATCCTTGATTTCATATCCGTCCGAGGTCTTTTCCAGAAAGGCGGAGCGGATACCAAAGTCGTTGTAGTTGTTGCCGAGGCTCAAGCGCCGCCACCGAAACGGCAAGTACTCCACGCCACCTTTCGTCGCAACGGTCGAACCAGTGCGGAGCAGGGATTCGACATTGATTATTATGACATGCACTGGTTACCGCGGGAACTGGTCCTGAGCAACGATGCCGTGTGGCGATGTGACTTGTTAGGAGGAGGACGTGTTCTAGGCTTCATAGATCGGTTGAAGAATTATCGCACCCTTGAGGAACTTGCCGTTGAATCCAAGTGGGAGTTTGGCGAAGGGTGGATTCCGGGAAACGCCAGCGATGGACGACCTGCTGAGCATGTAGTCGGAAAGCCATTTGTCGAGGCTGATGTACTTCGTGATACGGAACTACGTTCCTCCTTATTTGATCAGGTACCCAATAGGCCTATTCAATGGCCTCGACGCCGGGAAATCTATACCCCTCCACTTCTCTTGATTCACAAGCACGAAGACCTCAATTTTGGAACATGGAGCGGAAACTATCTCACCTATCCGCATTCCATGCTTGGTATTTCAGCTGCCTCGGGAGATCAAGAGAACTTGAAAAGGGTGGCACTGTGGCTCAAGTCTCAGAAGACCGTGTTGCGGGCAATCATTGCTACGTCAGGCACAGCGACATTTGCTTCAAAAGCTACAGCCGTTCTTTCTGACGATTTATTGCAACTGCCGTTCCCTGAGAATTGGGATTTAGACCTCTCCCCCCACGAACTAATCCTCGTTGCCGACATCGTGGACTACTATCGCGATCTTGTCCGCCTCGGCGAGAAGTCTACTGCAATGAAGGAATTGGGGGTTCACGCTTTGGCCTCGTTCAACGAAGTCTTTGCCACCCGGATTAACGGCGTTTACAAAGGAAACAAACTGCGCGCTCTGAAAGAACACACTTGGCCGGGCGTGATTTGTCAGCCTTATGTCTTCGGCGAGGGGGAAATTGATTGGACCGGTGCGGATGAACTCAAAGGAAAACTCGACGCGCTACTGAGAGAAAAACGCGGCGGGGGCTTAAACATAACCCGCATTGCCCGGCTTTACGACGGAGCATGCATTTACCTGCTCAAGCCGGACCGGCTGCGATACTGGCTGCGATCCATCGCGCTCCGGGATGCTGATGAAACACTGGCAGATTTGGCCGAACAAGGATTTTGAGGCTTTGCGATAATGCTGACGGACAATTTTAACATCATTCGATCAGGCAGACTCGACCGAAATATTCACTTGCCTTCCACTGCAAAGCTGGAACTTGTGGGTTTCATCGTAAAGGAACTTCCCGGATGGCGCGATCATCCAGACCGTCCGAGGGCAAATGCGGAAACCATATTGACCGAGCACTTATGCGACTATCTCAATAGCGCCGTCCACTACTCAACTACTTGGGACCATGTCCAGTTCCGAACCGAGATTGGCGATGAAACGCGTGGAGGCAGAAAGATAGACCTTGCGGTGAAACCTCGTGCAGCTGCTCTTATCATAGAAGGCCGGAGGCACAGCCAGTTTGACGCGCTGTTTCCCATTGAGTGTAAGCGGCTCCCAACGCCGAAAGGGAAAGACCGGGACGAACGCGAATACGTGAATACCGAATCCGGCACGACGGGGGGGATCCAGCGTTTCAAATTCGGCTATCACGGAGCTGCACATACCTTCGCAGCCATGATAGCCTATGTTCAGGAGAGCTCCTTTCCCCACTGGCTGAGTCAGGTGAACTACTGGATTCGGGACTTGGCGGCGGTACCCACCTCGGCTTGGAGTCTTTCCGATATTCTTCAGAGTCTGAGCGACGATTCGGACATTGGGATCAGCACACTCAAGTCTCAGCATCGGAGGGTGGATGATCTTGGTGTTTGCGAGTTACGTCACATTTGGATCAGGATGACTTGAAATCCACTTGTTGGTTTTTCACCCGTTGGACTATTACTTACTTGTAATCCCTTAGGCAATTTAGAAAGAGAGGCTCATCGCGGATTTGTGTGATTTTTGGATGAAAAGAGCTTCACGTTAATCCGGGATGAGCCATTTTACCTAGACCTGGGTATGCCCGTGCAAAGGGCACCTTATTCCTACGGGGATGTAACCGTGGCCAATGTGCTGGCCGACGTGGCTTTTAAAGACGCACCGGCCGAGCGGTTCTTGTTGGGCGCCCATTATGACTCGGTCTCAGGAACCGTGGGGGCCGACGATAATGCCAGTGCTGTCGCGGTACAGCTTGAAATCGCCCGCCACCTGGCCGCTCTCGCAGTCCGCGAAGACTTGGATCTGGCTGTTCGGTTCGCATCATTTGCCCTGGAGGAACCGCCCGTCTTTGACACCCCCCGCATGAGCAGCCGGGTATACGCGCGTCAGGCAAAACGTTCCGGGGAAAAGATAGACGGAATGATCTGTCTGGAGATGGTCGGATACACGTGCAGCACACCGGGATGTCAGAAGTATCCCTTTCCCCTCATGTTCTTTGATTATCCGGATAACGGAGAGTTTATCGGCATCGTTGGCAACCTGAAGTCTCTGGGTCTTACCCGATCCCTGGCCCGGAGCTTCGAACAGAACCCTGAGCTTCCGGTCATTCCGTTGACCGTGCCTTTCGGCGGTTGGCTCATACCTTCCATCAGACTCAGTGATCATTCCGCATTTTGGGATTACGGATATAAAGCGGTCATGGTCACGGATTCAGCCTTCTACCGGAATCCTCACTATCACCTGCCCTCCGACACCCTAGACAAGCTGGATTACGGATTCATGGCGGAGGTGGTGGAAAGCATGATGCACTTTTTCAGCACCCGGAAGCGTATCGCTGCAACACCCCAGGAGCAAAACACACCGTAAGGTGACCGAGGCGCATGTCAGTGTATATCTTTTAAGGGGTCCATGTTATTGAGCAGCAGAACCCATCCTTCAATCTCTCCCTCCACCCGAAAAAGGGAGACGACCACCTGAACGGCGATATTGTTCATGACAATGGCAAGGGACTGCCGCCGAAGTTCCGTGTCTTTTGCGACGGTTTTAAGACCGGTCAGGATCTTTTTCTTTTCATCCGCCGGAAAGATCTCCGTTATTCGGGTGGATAGCAGCTTTGAGATCGGTTGGTTCAGGATTTCAAGGCCCAACCTGTTTACAAACACGATTCTGGCATCCTTTTCCGCCACGATAATCCCCATTCCGGCACTTTCGGCAATCCCCTGCTGAAAACTCAGACTCTCCAGTAAGTCGACCGTTGCCTGGCGGCGAAAGAGCTTTTCATGGTCAAAAAGGTCTTTGTCCGGTGCGGAGAGAAAGGGGTCGCCTTCCACATACTCCATAAAACGGTCCACGTATTCGGCCATTTTTTCAATGGGCTGTTTTTGGAGATAATAGTCCGCACAAACCTCTCTTTGCAGCTCCCTTAATTCGATGATGGAATCAGACATGCCGATAATTGAGAATTCATGGGTCGCGTATTTTTCCTTCACAAAATCAATAAACTGTCTGCCGTCAATCCTGGGCATGAGAATGTTGACGAAAATATAATCCACCATCCGATTTTCCAAGGCCAGAATTCCCTGTTTCCCGTTGTAGGCCTGGGATACATGGAAGCCTCTTTCCTTCAATAAATTGCCCAAGAATTTCACAAAGAAGAAATCGTTATCAACAATTAAGGCATTTTCAGGCATTTAAAACCTCTTCTGCATCGAAAGGGAACAGTCGTGTTGTCTTTTGCAGCATCGTCTCAACGATTGATACAGACCCGCCGCACTTCGCCGATATCCGTCACTCCCTTAAAAACTCTTTCAATACCATCCTGCTTAAGGGTTGTCATTCCTTCTTTCAAGGACCGCGACAAAAGGGCCTCAAGGTTTGCCCGTTCCTTAATCAACTCTTTGATTCGGGGCGTTCCTTCCATGAGTTCGTGAATGGCCGTTCGTCCCTTGTAGCCGGTCTGGTTGCATTCTTCACACCCCTTGGCGGTGTATAACTTCAGGGTTGCCGAATATTCGATGCCGGTCTTTTTGAAGTGCTCGCTGCCGTATTCATTTACAATCTCATCAAAGCTCTCCCTGGAGGGATGATAAGCCTTACGGCAGTTCAGACAGAGTCTGCGGATGAGCCGTTGCGCCAGCACGCAGAGAAACGCGTCTGAAAAATTCAGCGTGTTCAAGCCCATATCCAGCAGTCGCGTAACGGTTTCAGGTGCGCTATTGGTATGCAGGGTCGAAAAAACAAGATGCCCGGTCAACGACGCTTCCAGGGCCGTGGATGCGGTCTCAAAATCACGCATTTCGCCGATCATGATCACATCAGGATCAGCCCTCAGAAAAGACCGCATAACCCGGGCAAAATCGAGACCGATTTTGGGCTTTACTTCAACCTGGCTCAATCCCTGCTGAGTAATCTCAATGGGATCTTCCGCGGTCCATATTTTGATCTCCGGTTGATTGATCACTCCCAGGGCCGCATGGAGGGCGGTTGTCTTTCCGGAACCTGTGGGACCCGCCGCCAGTATCAGCCCGTGAGGTTGTTTGATCATTCTTTTGAGGACCTCTAAATTCCGATCGTTTAATCCCATTTCTTCAAGCTTCATGGCCCCTGGATCGGCCAGTATGCGGAGCGTGGCGGATTCATATCCCCCGGAAGTGGGCAGGGTCGCAAGTCTCAGTTCAAAGGGGTGGATGCCTTTCCGTCTGAATTTGATTTTTCCGTCCTGGGGCAGCCTTTTTTCGGCGATGTCGAGTCCGGCCATGATCTTAATGCGTGAAAGCATGCCTCTGGCCATGCCCAAAGGGACGTCGATATACTTCTGGCAGACCCCATCCGTTCGAAATCGAATCTGGGTCTTTTTGGAAATCACCGAGGGTTCGAAATGAATGTCTGACGCGTTGTTCCTGAAAGCGGTGACAATTATCTGATCGATCAGTTTGACGATCTTGCTGGATGATTCATCCATTAGATCATCGATCTCTTCCGGCTGTTCTTCCTCAAAATTGACGAAAGAAATCATGTCCAGTTCTTCGATCATTTCTTCGCTGGTTTTTTCAGGGTTTTTTTCAAAGAAATGTTGGATGAACTGTTCAATATCCTCCTTGATACCAACCGAGAACTCAATCCGGTTGGCTTTCATCAGTCCGGTAACCTGATCGATTTTTCTGAGATCTCTGGGGTCATCTATGAGAATTTGCAGTCCTCTTTTGCTCCAATTCAGGGGAACCCAACCGGCATGCAGGAGATAGGCCTTCTTTAGATTGGTGATGATTTCAACGGGGACCGGCAAATCCGGTTCGAAACTTCGAAAGGGACAATCATAGAATTCCGAAAGAGATTTCCCGATAATCTCCAGAGGGATCTTAAATTGGTCAATCAGTACAAATTCCACGCTTTTCTTGACTTTTTTGGAAATGGCCAGGGCATTTTGGAGTTGGGAGAGGGTTACGCTTCGCTTTTTCAGGAGATAGCTGTATCGGGATCCGGGAGTCACCGCTGCCGTGCCGATTCTCAGTTTGTGGGCTATCTCACGGCTTGCGGGATCCAGCTTGGAAGCGGCTTTGTATTGGGCCAGCGCCAGATCCTTGTGTCCGTCGTCTTCCAACAGGAGTCCCAGGGAGAAACGGATTTGGGCCAACTGGTTATTTTTGAGACTCAATTTTGAGACCGTCTCAAGGACCCGTTTTACGGCTTCACCGGGATGAACCATTTTGAGAAGGCATTCCGTAAAGTCCGGGATGATCTTGCTAACCGGGTATTCGGTTTTGAGCAGCCGTTCATATTCTTTGACGGCTTCATTCATGAGTCCCAGTTGCTTAAAGGCCACGGCATTATCCAGAATGCCCCGCTCGCCGTCCACCGCGATCGCCTCTTTTATGACCGAAATATCTTCCTCGGAAATCCGGGGGACATGTGTTTTATGGTCCTCGATCTCTTTCCTCAAAGCCCGGATCTTTTTCTCGATGACGTTGTGCCGTTCGGTGTCATCTTTTGGAATCACAACGAGCACTTCATCGCAAACCATCAGGGCTTCCTTGAGTAATCCCATGGAACGATAGATCTCAATTTCCTTTATCCCGCTGTCAAAATCCATTTTCTACGGTCTCAGCAAAACTTAAACAGGCCTATGATTGGCCAAAGTAAATTTCTTTTGAAGTTGAAAAACAGCCAGGTAACGACTAGCTGAAACATAGGTGACGACAACAAAAGCGCCGATAACTTCCAGCAACGTACAATATTCACTAGAGATTAGGAAAACAGGGAATCGGTGTCAAGATATAAGTTATGGATAGTAATTAAAGAAGTTGCTTGACGAGTTTCGGCTTTTTTGAATATTCTTACAGGTCATGAATGCTGTTTAGTTCCAGCATTCGGTTTTTCTCTTTTGAATTTGACGCTATTTGACATGCCACGTCATACAATTGATGAATGTGGCGTTTTTGGGATTAAGCCTATGGCCAACCTGAACTTCAAGACCAAAGAGATGGAGTGCAAGATCGTATATTACGGTCCCGGTCGCGGCGGAAAAACGACCAATTTGGAGTATATTTTCAAGACCTACCGGAAACAGGCGGCAGGGGAGATGGTTTCCATCAATACAAAAGGCGATCGAACGCTGTTCTTTGATTTCCTGCCCCTTAAGATTGGGACGATCCGAGGCTATACCGTGAGAGTACAGATCTACACGGTTCCCGGCCAGGTGCGGTATAACTCCACAAGAAAAGTGGTTTTAAGGGGTGTCGACGGGTTGGTCTTCGTGGCGGACTCTCTTCTCTTAAGGCGAGAGCACAATATCATGTCTTTGAAGAACCTTCAGGAGAACCTCAAAGGCTATGGGTTGAAAATCTCCGAAATTCCTTTGGTTCTTCAATACAACAAAAGGGATCTCGAAAAAGAGGGGATTCGCCTTTTGCCCGTTGAAAGCATGGAGAGAGATATGAACCGGCAATTACAGGTTCCCTCTTTTTCCGCCAGCGCCCAAAACGGCCAAGGTGTCGGCGCGACCCTGAAAGAGTGTTTGAAACTCACCCTCGAATCCCTCCAAAACAAACTGGAATAGACTTGCTCCAGAATCCCATGGGAGATAAAAAAGCAACCAATCCTGTTCGCTCCGGCCGGTGGCGGCGCTTTGCGGGCTGGCTTTTGGGTTTCTGGCCTCACTGGCCGGTGGCCGCGGCCATTATCACCGCCGGTGGGCTGAATCTTTCAAGGAGCCTTAATTTCGAGTTGTTGCCCTTCAAGCAGTTCAGTCCATTCGTGGGCTTGGAAAAGGCCCTTGCCATCCTGGGCAACAGTACTCAGGCCATTCTGGGCGTGGGACTGGTATTGGTGGGTTTCGGCCTGCTCAGACGTCTTGCTTCCGCATGGTCATTCGCCATCATCCTGCTTTTGATAACCCTGGGCGTGAACCTGGTCCAGGACCTATGGAGCAAGCGGATTGTTTTTGCCGCCGTGATGCTGGTGGTGATGATTCCGCTACGGCATCATTTCAGCCGTCAGACCAAAATCGCCAATTATGCCATTTCCCTCACCGGCATTTTCTCCATTCTGGCTTACGGAACCTTCGGCAGTTACCTTTTGGGCGATGGTTTCAGGCCCCCCGTTCATGATCTGACCACTTCATTGTATTTCACCATCATAACGCTTTCCACCGTCGGTTACGGCGACATAGCGCCTGTTACGCCCGAAACCCGACTCTTTGTGGTGTCGTTACTGATTGTGGGGTTGAGCGTTTTTGCAACCGCAATCGCATCCGTGCTGGGGCCTGCCATTACCAGGAAGCTGGGCCACATGCTAAATCCGGAAGGAGGCCGAATGAAACTGGAAAAACATATCATACTGGCCGGAGAAGGGAGTATCGCCGCCAATACCGCCAGAGAACTGGCAAACCGGAAGCTTACTTTCGTTCGTATTATGATTAGAGGCGATAATGTGCCCCAAGAAGCCGATATTGTGGGAGACCCCACCGATGAAGCGGTACAGCTCAAAGCCGGCATCAAAAAAGCGGCCCTGGTGATCGCGGCAGGTGATAATGACGGCGACAACGCCTTTATCACCCTTCTGGCAAAGGATTTGAACCCGGAAGTGCGGGTGTTGGCAGTGGCCAATGCCATCAATGCCATCGGCAGGCTGAAATTGGCCAGGGCCGACCTGGTTTTTGCCCCCACGGCAGTGGGCAGCCGCCTTCTGGCCGATCTCGCTGAAGGGGATCGGATCAGTGACGAATTCAGGGATTTGCTGGAAGGCAGCAGCCCTGTCAATGGATCGGGTAGGGAACCCTGATAAGACATGGGTCTGGTGATTGAAAAATTTCATTGATCTACGCCTACTGATCGCTTCGGTTTCGGCGTGGCTTGCCGGGAGGGCCTTGGGCCGCTTCGCTCTCCTGTATATAGCCGTCCCCGTCAAGATCCAGCTTGTCGAAATGATCTTCCGGCCCTGAAAATTCGCTTTGGGAAACTACACCGTCTCCGTTTTCATCATCCTGATAAAATCCTCCCGGAACACCCCCCTCTTTTTTTCCGTTTCTTCCCGGTCGAGGGGCATTTTGAGCTTCCGTCTCGCTGATGTAACCATCACCATCCGTGTCAATATGATTGAAATGTTCATCCGGCCCGGGAAATTCATCACTTGATAGTCGGTTGTCCCCATCCTGGTCATGACGTTCAATCATGCCTGGCCTCTGTTTTTCCGTGGTTTCCGCCGCTACCAATCCGGAATTGATTGCAAATGCTAAAAGCATTATCATTGCGAGCATCATTTGTTTCATTTTGAGACCTCCTTCAAGGGTTTTGGTTTTGGCAAAAGCGCTTGTTGTTGAAACTGCGCGGTTTCGGTATCAATCTAGTATTCGCCTGTAATTCCTTTATCATGACTTTTTCAGGGATTTGTAAATGTTTTGTAAAAGGGGTTCTCAAAGGGAGGAAGTTGGGTTATTCTCAATTTAGCGATCAGGGAGGCGTGCCATGAACACCAGCGAACGGGTATTGATTATCGATGACGATGAGAAGCTTTGCGGGCTGATACAAGAATACCTGGGTTCCATGGGATATCAGGTGGAAAGCGCTTTTTCCGGTTTGGACGGCTTGGAAAAGGCGATAAAAGGCGGCTATCACGCCATTATCCTGGACGTAATGCTGCCAGAAATGGATGGTTTTGAATTGCTCAGGCAGTTGCGCGTCAAATCAAACGTGCCGGTGCTGATGCTGACTTCCCGGGGAGATGAGACAGACCGGATTGTGGGGCTCGAAATCGGTGCGGATGACTATCTTCCCAAAACCTTTTCAACACGCGAATTGCTCGCCCGGCTCCGTGCGGTAATCAGGCGAAGCCAAATGGCAATGGGCGAAAAAAGTGGTGAGAGAGGATTGCGTTTTTTGGATCTTGCGTTTAACGAGGACGCACATGAAGTCTTCTTGGCGGGGGTGCGCCTCGATTTGACGCCCATTGAATATCAGCTTTTGTTGACCCTGGCCAGGGCGGAAGGAAGGGCCCTGAGTCGGGAACAGCTATTGAACAGGGTGGGTGAAAGGAATTTTGATGTGTTTGACCGGTCCATCGATATGCATGTCTCATCCCTGCGGGGTAAGCTGGGTGATGATCCCAAGAATCCCCGCTTTATCCGAACGGTGCGCGGGGTGGGGTATCTGTTCATACCGCGTCGGAGCAGCGTGAAGTGATGAATCCCGGCCGCTCCCTCCTTACAAAAGTCCTCATCTGGTTTTTCATGAGCCTGGCACTGTTGATCGGCTTTGTGGTGATGGTTTTCAATCTTGATTTTCGGTTTCAAGCCAAGTCGGCCCTGATCACGGGCCTGGGAGGACAGGGCAAAGGGATGGGGCAGGTGATTTTGTATCAGCTCTACGATGCCAGATACTATGAATGGGGTTCCATTCTTGAACGGTTTGAAAAGGCCTATAACCTGAAGCTCCTTCTTTGCCGATCAGACGGGAGCATTCTGGTGGGCCAGGGTCCTGCGATTCCCCAAAAGGTCTCCCACCGGTTGCGAACCCTTGAAAAAGAGATCCGCCTGGATCGACCGCCGCCGCCCCGCCTCAATGCGGATGCGGGCGAAGGCTTGGGCGGACAGGTTCCACCAAGGCGGGGACCCCCGCCTGCGGTTAGGGAGGGGCAACAGGGGGATGCGAGACCATTCAGGCTGCTTCCCCTTCCCCCGCCGGAAAGGCTTCGTTTCAAATACCTGTTACGGACCACCGGTCCCACGCGCTATTGGGCATGGGTGGCCTTTCCTTTCCACGAGCGGAACAGAAGAGCGCCCGAAACCCTTTTTCTGCTGGCCGCCTCCGGTTCCATCACCGGTAACGGTCTGTTTTTCAATCCGGTTCCCTGGCTTCTGCTGGCCGGTTTCGTGCTCCTGGCCTCCATATTGCTTTGGATACCCTTGGTCAGGAGCATTACCCGCCCCATTGGTCGCATGACCGGGGCCGCATGGGAGATCGCCCGGGGCAATTTCAATGTTCACGTGGAGGACCAAAGAAAGGACGAAATCGGACGCCTGGGCTCTGCCATCAATCACATGTCCGGGCAGCTGAAAACCCTTATCATGGGGCAGAAACGGTTTTTGGGGGATATCGCCCATGAATTGGCATCCCCCGTGGCGCGCATGGAATTGGGGCTGAGCATTCTGGACCAGCGGTTGGAAGGAGAGGAGAACGCCCGTTTGAAAGACATTGCCGAAGAGGTCCGTCACATGTCCCGACTCATCGATGAACTCCTCTCTTTTACCCGGGCTGAACTCGGTTCTGAAAAAATGGCGGCGGAAATGATGATGCTCCAGCCGGCCATCACATCGGTGATAGAACGTGAAGCCGAAGCCGGAACCGAGATCATCAACCGTGTGACGGACAATATATCGGTCTGGGCAGTGGATGGCCTGCTTCGACGGGCCCTTTCAAATATCCTGAGAAATGCCATTCGATATGCGGGGCAGGCAGGCCCCATCGAGATAACGGCGGAAAAGGAAGGAGACCAGATCCTGCTGGCGGTCAAGGATATGGGACCCGGTGTGCCGCAAAACGCCCTGGGCCGCCTTTTTGAACCCTTTTATCGACCCGAAGCCGCGCGAAACCGCAAAAGCGGCGGCGTGGGCCTGGGACTTGCCATTGTCAAGACCTGTGTTCAGGCCTGCGGCGGCACCGTCCACGCGGAAAATCTTCGCCCGAAAGGGTTTTCCATTATCATAAGGCTTCCCGCTTCCAGGCCATAAGTGATTCTGGGATATATCTATTGATCGCAAGGGACTTTTCGTGGTAAAAAGTTCTATTCGGGCATTTTTCTATTTTTAGCCATGTAAATACCTTGACATGAAATCAGTTCATTCTCCGCAAAAACCCTTTCCCTCACCGACCGTTTTTTTCTTTGCAGTTACCTTATTCATTGCAGCGTGCTTCCCAGCGACGCCGGACGATGTTCCCTGGGTTCACGCGGAAGAGCGGACATCCCGTTTGACGCATCTGGTCAAAAGGGGGGAGACCCTGGGGGAGATTGCCCTTCGCTATAACGTCTCGGTCAGCTCTCTAAGGAAGTGGAATGGGCTCAAAGGGGATAGAATTTACAAAGGGCAGCGCCTCAAGATAGAAATACAACCTGCTCCCGTTTATGTGGTCAGAAGCGGCGATACTCTTTCGGAAATAGCCCTTGAATCAGGCATCCCCGTTTCCCGGATCCGTGAACTGAACGGAATTTCAGGAGACCGGATTTACACGGGGCAGCGGCTGAAACTGGTTTCAGAAAGGAAATCGGCCAAAGAGACATCGATTCATGTGGTCAGAAAAGGAGAGTCTTTGTGGGACATCGCCCGCAAATACAATCTTCGGATTTCAGAAATCAAAGAGATCAACCAGTTGAAATCGGATGTCATAAGACCCGGAATGAGACTTGCCTTAAAGGTGAGCCCGGAAAAGGAGTCCGTGGAGAAGGGGAAGATCGGGGAGATCGAGGATGAGCTTTTTGAATACAGGGTCCGGCCGGGGGACAGTCTTTCCAGCATTGCCAAGCGCTTTGACGTGGCTGTGGGCCTTTTAAAACAGTTAAATGGGCTCAAAAACAATCGTATCTATGCGGGACAGGTTCTGCAACTGCGGCCAACTTCACTGGATGAGGCGGTACATGTGGTCCGCTCGGGAGAGACCTTGTCTTCAATTGCATTCAAATATCGAATGAATGTGTCCCACATCAGGCGCCTCAACGCCATTGAAGGGAGCAAGATCCTGGTGGGGCAGGAGCTGCGCCTCAAAGGTACGAAACCGCATGTGCATATTGTGGAACGGGGAGATGCCCTATGGGAGATTGCCCAGGCCTATGGCATGACAGTGGCGGCCCTTAAACAACTGAACGGGCTGACCTCCGACCGGATCTACCCGGGGCAGGAGCTTCAACTGGGCGTCGGACCGGCCACGTCTTTCGCCATCTACACCGTCAAAAAAGGTGATTACTTGGGAAGAATCGCCCGTCTCCACCAGATGAGTGTGCCCGATTTAAAACGCCTGAACAGCATGCGCACCGCACTCATTCATCCCGGGGATCAGTTGAAAGTCAATCCCCTGCTAAAAAAGGGACGGGAATGGCTTAAGATCAAGGAGATCAACTGGGAGGATTTAATGGGTTCTTCCGGGGGACTAAAGAAAATTTCCATCGGCAACGGACCCTATTACGGCAGCCGGCCCAAGGTGAGCCGCCAGAAAAATCGAAGGTATTATGAGAGTGCCCGCAATTCACTGTGGAACACCTATAAACGGGCACAAAAACTCCAGGCGGCCTTTGATCGAAAGATCTCCCAAATGGGTCGTTTAAGCGACAGCTTGAAAGGGTGGCACATCGTCCTGGATCCGGGACACGGGGGATTGGATCCGGGTGCCGTGGTTGCCAACCTGGACGGGAACGGTGACAAGGTGTATGTGGTGGAAGATGAATATGTCTATGATATTGCACTTCGGGTATATGTCATGCTCAAACTCCATGGAGCCCAAGTGACCCTGACCCTTCTATCTCCCAACCATCTGATTCGCCATTCGGATCCGCCGGTTCAGACATTCGTCAATGAAAAGAACGAAGTCTATAACAGCAGAAGTTACAACAGGGGCAACAAAAGAAACCACTGGCCCAAGGGCGGTCGCAAGGGAAATCTCTCCCAGCGAGTCAGGATTGCCGAAAGCGCCTTCAAGAATGTGCCAAAGAACCGGCGCATTTTTTTGTCCTTTCATGCCGACATCGACCACAGTGCTCCCAACGTGCCACTGGTGCTATATTATCAAAACATGCGGACCCGTAAGCCCGACCGACTGTCAAAGCATTTTGCAAAAAAGATACAGTCTTTCCTGGGCGCCGGTACCGTCATTCGGGGGCAGAGTCTTTATGTATTGCGGAACAATCCGGCCAGTATCAGTGTGATGCTGGAAATGCGCAATCTGGCCTACACTGACCATGCATGGGCGTTGAGGTTTGAGGAATTGCGCCAGCGGGACGCGGAAAAAGTGGTGCGCGGACTTGTTGAGTACGTGAACGGGAAATCCTGATTGAATTATTTGACAGCGTTCATCATACCCGTTTTCGCAGCACAATGACCGCCGAGGCCAAAAGAAGCAGGCCAAACAGAATCATCGCCCATTCACTGAGGGTGGGAATCGGCGGGTCGCCCGTGTCTGAGGTCGCAATTCCGGATGGCCAACTAATGCATCCCGTTATCCACCTCTGATAGGGGCTTGTGCCATTCAGGTTCACTCGTCCTATGGTCTCGGTAACGGGTTGTGTCCAGTACACATAACTTGAACCGACGGCAATCCCCATTGGCAGAACTATTCCCGAGATCCAACTCTGATCCGGGCTTAAACCGGCCAGATCCGCCCGTCCTATGGTATCGGTGGCGTTATTTGTCCAATATACAAAGCTTGAATTGACGGCCACAAAATACGGCAAACGACATCCTGTAATCCAGGTTTGTTTCACGCCGGAACCATCCAGCTTTGCTCGTCCCATGGCATCGGAAACATTATTTGTCCAGTAAACATGATTTGAATCAACGGCAATGCCATGGGGTCCGCTACACCCCGAGATCCAGGTCTGGTCTACGTTGGAACCGTCCAGCATTGCCCGTCCTATCATATCGGTACCGTTATTTGTCCAATATACATGGCTTCCATTGACGGCAATTCCCATGGGCGCGTCAGCCCCTGAGATCCAATTCTGACTGGGACCGGAGCCGTCAAGGTTTGCACGCCCAATGGTTCCATTCCCGGCATTTACCCAGTAGACATAGCTTGAATCGACGGCCACCGCCGATGGAAAATTGCATCCTGTAATCCAGTTTTGATTCGGATTCGAACCATCCAGTTCCGCCCGTCCTATGGTATCACTGAAAAAGTTTGCCCAGTAGACATGGTTTTGTGCAAAAACGTGATGACAATCAAAGGCCGTGACCGATACAAGGCATAAGCCGGCCAGGAATAAACAGACCGAGATTTTCCTTAAACAGGCTTGCATTTGTCTCTCCTTTTTCCACGGGTCATCTTGGTGAAGTCCTAAAGGTCTCGCCGCAAGTGCTCCCGGTAATTGTCAGGGTGATATTCCAGGGTGTGTTTCAAATGGGCCATATGATCTTCGATGTTTCTTGCATAAGGATCTTCATCCAGACCCCATCGGGATTTGAAATGGCAGCGCATGTAACGCCAGACCCCGCCCAGCTCCTCCTCAAATCGATTAAGGGTCATACGGTAAAAATCCGGTGTATGTTCCAAGAGATCCAGCTCGCTGCCATACCCTGAAACGCCCCCTTCTCGGAATTCCTGGTAAAGGTGAACGAGTTTCGCCAGGTACGCCTTGTCCGCCATCTGACCCTGTAGGTCGGCGGTTCCCAGCATCTTGCCAAGCAGTTCATTCTCAGCATCCAGAAAATGGATGTGCTGGAAACTGACGTCCAATCCCGTACACCGGATGATATTTCCACAAAAGAGGGCATCCTCTTGGGGGAACCCTTTATCATGAAGATAGCGCATCATGAAGTCAACGCTCAATTCCACGTGGTTAAGGGTGTATTTTGCGCCTGTTCCGGTTCTGTCGTCGTCGGTTTGGATATAGCCTGTATCATGCATCAGAGCGCCGATCAGGGCCAGCGATGCGCCCCGCTCGGTGACCTTTATGCCTGTGGTGGTTGCGCCATGGATTAGCCTGGCCAAGGCCATGAACGTGTCCGTGGTGTGCTTCAAGTCATGGTAACGGGTGTTGCATTTACGGTACCCGGGATAATTGCCCGCGAAAAGTGCCAACAAGTCCTTGAAGACGGGTTCGATGCTGCCGTCATCAAAACCCGGGAAGGCCATCCCAATGGTCTTTTTAACTTCTTTTAGCACACTCTGTGGGTCCTCCATATTCACAAACCGCATCAACGTGGTGTCATTCTCATGCATGTGGGGCCTCTCGAACCGGCTATGTGGCGAATATCACAAGATCCATTTTTGCCACTATATTTACCACTAATCCGCGACCATTGGCAAGGCCCTTTCTGTCCCGGTGGGGCCGTCCACGTAATCGAAACTTCCCTTACGAATGTTGAAGAAAAAAATCTCAGGAAGGCTGTAAAGGGTTCCTTTAAGGCCGGAAAGAGACCGTTCACCGCCATCCAACGGCAGGGTGAACAGGCCCAACGCCGCCGTGAGGAGGCCATAAACGCCGTTCAACGCCCCATATAAGGGCCGGATCCAGATCACGTCATCGGTGAAAAAAAGGAATGGCGTATCGCCATTCCCCCCACGATAGAGGGTTGATGTGATGGTGTTGCACTCCCTGAAATAGATCCTTGCTTGGTTTCGGTTATTTTGCGCTGAACGGTAGAGCATCCGTTTTCTGTAACCTGGCAGCACTTCGGTTTTCGTGATCCGCAATCGGTTTTTTACGAGGCCGAAAAGTCGGCTTGGGATAAAGCTCAGATACTTGTCCGCCAGGATCGTCCCTCCCAGGGCCTCGGTCACTCTTTTCTGATTCTCAAATGGGATATTGATATGACGAATGAGTTCAGTGGCGCAGTTCCGGTTGATCAGGTGGTAGGGATAGCATTGCTTTAGGCGGTCATTATAGATCCGTCGGTTCAGGCGCGCTTCAATCAGGGATCGGTTCAAGTCCCGTTTGGATAACTTAAGGGTGTATAGCGGCACCATGGCGGAGCGGCACGGTATCAATCTTCCATAGGCAATGCGAATGGCACGCCCTTTTTGGTTCCCCTTCTCAAGCTCTTTGAATCGGCCGGCACTCTCTTCCAGCCGGCTAAAGGATCGTTCATCCAACCGCTCTTTTTCAAAAACACTTCTTCGAATATCCCAGTATTTCTCCCAGGCGCGGTCAGCCAGTTTTGCAGTCACCGTGGGGTCTCCCCTTTGTGTCCCGGCGGGCACGGTTCCGGCAGATTCCGGAAAAGGGTCTAAAAGACAAAGCCTGTTATATTCAAGAGACCGCATGATCGCCTGATACCTTGCATTGGCCAAAAGTATGGAAAATCCCCAGTCGGGGCGTTGGGAGGATGGCAGTTCAATGACGGATTTCCCCAAGTTTTCAGCGTAATCTTTGAGCTTGCTCCTTTCATTCGGTGTCAATCCCCTTGGGTCCCCGGGACGAAGCAGAAGATCCATGTCGTTAATCACGGTATTTCCTAAGGGGAAGGCTTGACCCAGAACGTTTAACCCCATCCATTTTAGCCGATTCTCTGAGTATTTGGTTGAAAGAGTGACAATGGGTGATGGGTAGATATCACCGCTGATTGGGATCGATGCCACATTGGTTGCGGCAACGGGTATTTCCGAAAGCCTTTTGTTCAGCGCTTCTTTTTTGCTCTCCAAGTACCCCTCTCCATAGGCGCCATTCACCATGGAGCGAAGCGCAATGCCGGCCGCATCGGGTGGGTCTTCAAAAGAAAAAAGGCCCGCTCCGCCGATGGGTATTTCCTTTCGGCCCGAAGAGAGGTCATCCAAAAGACGGATGTCCGCGGAGAGTGCCGCAAAGCGCGCCATATGGGCTTCCCGTATCAGGTAATGACGATCAAGATATGCCTGTAACGTTTCCAGATCCGAGTTTTCAATATCCATGTGCGCCACATAAAGGGTCCTGTTTTCCAGGTCATTGTAGATGTAGCGAAAGTGGGGCCAGCTCTCGCGGACCAGCCTGAATATCCCGTCTGAATAGTATTGAAAATGATAAACCGTATTGTCGATACGCAATGCGCTGTGTCCACCGCTGGATCCGCCCACATTGGCATCAATGTAGATGAATTGAACGCAATTTGAAATAATAGGGGTGTTGCCGTAAGCGGCATCCGGCCCAGGAAGGGATGCGTGAGCCGTGAGGATGAGTCCCAGAACAACGCCTAAGAGCGCAGTCTTAGAAAATATACGCATATCCTAAGGTCATATCCACTCCCGAAAACGCTCAAACCGGATGAGGCCCGGAGATTTAAACGGGGTCTTGGACGATCTCAAAATCAGGGTTGGTAGCTTTGAAGGATGAGGACGAGAGCATTTTTTTCCTTGGCGGCCAGGGCCTGGGTGAAATAGACGTCCCGCACCTCATCCCGGGCGATGCCGGCGCGTCTTAAACCGGTGCCGATGGCGTTGTAGGTGGCGGTATCCCTCTCCCAGTCCGTTATGCCGTGGCGCTTGGCAATACTGCCCAATTCACGGAGGTAGGCTTTGGCATCATTGCCTTTTGCGGCGCTGGTGGTATAGGCGCTCACATCGCTCATATAGGCCCTTTTTGCATCTTTGGGATCTGTTTCCGATCCGCCCGATGAGGCTGAACTGGACTTGCTCGAATCACTGGATGCACCGCTGGAATAGGAGAAAGAACATCCCGCCAGAAGAAGGAGAATCCCCATTAAGGCTATGATATTTTTAAGTTTGTGCTGCATGTAAAGACTCCTTGAATTTATAAGAAAATTGATCCGCATATCAGTTGGGGGAGACATCTAGCACGGTGATTACACGAATGTCAAATTTTAAGAGCATTAAAATTCCGTTCGTTCATGGGATAGCGCGCCATTTAGGGCCCCCATGATTTCGTCCTTTTTGAGGGTGTTTTTAAGGGCCTGTTTTGAAAGGGTGTGGCGGGTCAGAAAAAACCGTTTTCGTTGGGCCGGGGAAAGATCATCATGGAGCATCTTGAGATTGTCGTTTCGATACATGGGGCAGGAATGGTCCAGTGCGCCATAAATCCGTTCGATGTGGCCCATGACCTCCTTTGAGGTCATGGTGCTGTGCCGCCATTGGTCCATATAACCGGTCAGGCCGTATTTGTTTCGCATTTCAGGTTCATAAACAGGGCTCAGGGGCGCCAGGCCAAAGGGAAAAAGGGCCCAGGAGAGGGTCCCGGGAAGCTTTGGGGATTCAATGGAACGGATGAAATCGAGGGTTCTTTGAACCGAGTGATCGGTTTCTCCGGGGAAGCCGAATATAAAATAGCAGGATACGTCGATTCCCGCGGCCAAAAGCTGTGTCACCACTTCAGCGTAGAGTTCGGGGCTCGCTTTTTTGTTCATATTGGCAAGTAATTGGGGATCTGCCGATTCCAGTCCCAGCAGGACTTCAATGCAGCCGGCCGCCTTGAGCCGTTGGAAATCCACCCTTTGGAGGGCGGAAGCCCGAACCATTGTCATCCATTTAACGGAGATGCTTTCGCGAATCATGCGGTCCGCAAAAATATTGAGATTGTCTTTGCCATGTCTGAAATTGTCGTCGGTAAAACGGACGAAACGGATTCCGCGCTCAGAAACGGTTCTCAGTTCCTCGGTCAACCTGTCCAAGCTCTTGATGAACATGAGCCTGCGGTCTTTGGTGAAATTGCAGAAAGCGCATCTGAAGGGGCATCCCTTGCTGGTTTGAAGCGGTATTACCCCTGGCCTGAAGATTTTTTCAGGAAGGGAATTCCACTGAATGGAGCTGTTCAGATTATCGAAAATATAGTCTTTCTGCGGCGAGAATGTATAGGTTGTTCCGTCGTATCGGACAGTGTTGGGCAGATCATCCAGAGGGTCATGACCGCGGATTCTCCGAAGCGCTTCCAAAAGGATATCCTCCCCCTGAAGCCCGGTGATATAGAGATCCACCAGAGGTTCCTCCTTCTGAAAAAAGAGGAAGTCATTTTCAGCCATGCGGGTTTCATAGTCGGGTTCCCGGGATCGCAGAAGCATTCGGTATGAGAGGTTCACAAAGGGGCCTCCGGCGATGATAAAGATGCCGGGGGCCTGACCACGGATATCCTTCACCAACGTCTCTAGTGTCTTTTTGTTGCGGATAAACGTGGTGGAGATGACGACGGTACGGGGGTTTTCAGCGAGGAGTTCTGTAAACTCCGCCTTTTCCCTGAAATAGCGGTCGATCAGTTCCGCGTTCATTCCACTTTTCAGCAGAAAAGAGAGCAGGTAGATACCGTTTAGACGATAGGCGGCACCCCAATTCATGGTCCCGGCACCTAACACGGGCAAAACGACATGTCCCTGGTGCTTCAGGTAATTTCTGATCACCTGAATGGTGGCCACTTTGCCGTCCAGGCGCAGACGTTTGTGGATGATGTCGGCGGAACCCGCATCGCCGGATTCCGCAACAATGATGGCGTCCAGGGACAATCTGAGGGTGTCTCCCTTAAGAAAGCGTTTTGGGTCTCTGAAGGGCCATAATGTAATTCTGGTAGACAGGCAGGGCCGGCACGCCGCCGGTATGCACAAAAAGGACCTTCTCCCCTTTTTTGAAATACCCTTTTCTCACAAGATCGATCAATCCGGCCATGGTTTTGCCTGTGTAGACCGGATCCAGCAATATGCCTTCTGTTTCGGCCAGCAATCGAACGGCCTCGGCCATTTGGGGTGTGGGAAGAGAGTATCCGGGTCCCATGTATTCATCGAAGCAGATGACGGCACTCCTGGGAATGTGGGTATTGATTCCCAAGTGTTTTGCGGTTTCCACCGCAAGCGCATAAACGGTTTCCGACTGACCCTTTTCCTGCACCCCCACATTGATCCCGATAACCGGAATATTCATATTGCATCCCACCATACCGGTGACCAACCCCGCCTGGGTCCCCGCGCTACCGCTGGCGCACAGAACCGCATCCAAATGGATTCCAAGGTGAAACATCTGATCCTGAATTTCCTGTGCACATGCCACATAGCCGGTGGCCCCGGTGGGGTTTGAGCCGCCCATGGGTATGACATATCCGGTGCGCCCCTCTTTCTTGAGTAAATCAATGTTCTTGGCCACGGCTGCTTCCACATCCGTGTCATCGGACACCACATCGATCTTTTCAGTGCCGAGCAGGTGAAAGAGAAAAATATTGCCGCCGGCTTCCGGGTCATAGCTGCCGGGCACAATTTCCTTTAGAACCAGTCTGCATTTCATCCCTTCCTTGACGGCCGCCGAAAGGGTCAACCGGCAGTGATTGGATTGCACCGCCCCGGTGGTGATCAAGGTGTCCGCCCCTTTGCCAATGGCATCGGCCACCAGAAACTCCAGCTTCCGGGTCTTACTCCCCCCCGCGGTCAGGCCCAGAAGGTCATCCCTTTTCATGTAGATTTCCGGTCCGCCCAGGGCCTCGGAGAAGCGGGGCAGCCTTTCAATAGGGGTTTGCCCTCTGGTATAGCGTCTTCTTGGAAACCGGGCCAGGTTCATTGTTTTGCCCCGGTTTTCCCTGGTGCCCCTTTCAGTCCGATCTCTTCGGCGACCTCCTGCATGCCCGCAAGGGTATCCCTGATAAGATCAGAGATCTCAAGGCCCAGCATGCCCGCGCCTTTTTCGATGATCGAGCGGTCCACACCCGCGGCAAACCGTTTGTCCTTCCATTTCTTCTTAACGGATTTGGGTTTCACATCCAAAATGCTCTTGGAAGGCCGGATCAATGCGGTGGTGGCCACAAGGCCCGTCAGTTCATCAATGGCGTAGAGGACTTTTTCAAGCTCGGTCACCGGCTCAACATCGGAACATATTCCCCATCCGTGGCTGATAACGGCTCTTATGTATTCTTCCGGCCACCCCATTTCCTCGAGGATTTCTTTGCTTTTGCGGCAGTGTTCCTTCGGGAATTGTTCGTAGTCCAGGTCGTGTACGAGGCCGATGATGCCCCACTTGTCTTCGTCTTGGCCCCTTTTCCTCGCAAAATAGCGCATGACACCCTCAACGGCAAGGGCGTGTTTGATGAGACTTTCGCTCCTATTGTATTTACATAGCAGTGCAAAGGCGTCATCCCGGTTCGGTGGTTTGGTCCCCATGATCGCATCTCCTCTTTGTCTGACCGGATGGGATTGTGTCATATCAGCCGGTCAAAGTCCACCGGTAAAAAAATGAAAAATGATTGATCAAACCGCCCGGATTTCGTATTAAAAACAATCATGAGATTATAATCAATTGACAAGGAAACCCCCTCGCATGAGAAGGATAAGAGAGAGAAGCGCAATCATGTGGTTCCTGCTCGCCATGGTTTTTTGTTTCAGCCAAAGCGGTTACGCGGAAGAGGCTGAAAAAGCGGGTGAGAAGCCCGCCGTGGAACCCGAACAGCTGACCCTTGTAGAAGCTGTTGTGTGTGAGGGCATGAAAGATCTGGCGCCTTTTAACGAGGCAATTGTGTTCAGTGTGGGGGTTAATGATGTCATATGTTTTACCGCGTTTGATCCGGTTCCTGAAAAGACGGTTATCTATCATCACTGGTTTAACCGGGACCAGTCCGAAAAAAAAATGAAATTGACCCTTAAACCGCCCAAATGGTCAAGCTTCAGTAAAATCAGCATTCGAAATGTGGATGTGGGTCCATGGCGGGTGGAAATCGTCGACGCAGCGGGTAAAGTACTTCGAATTCTTCGGTTCAGCGTTACGGAGTAAGAGGCGTGCAGAAACTTCTGGCTTTTATATGGAGCATTCGGTGGCAGGATTTTATCGACATCGCCTTTAACAGCTATATCCTCTTCCGCCTCTATGCGCTTTTCAGAGGAACGGATGCTTTCAGGGTGCTTATCGGCATTGCATTTCTCTGGATTCTCCAACGGCTGGCCGTCTCCATGGGACTTATCCTCACCAGTTGGATGATGGAGGGCATTATTGCCGTTGCCGCTTTGATCGTCATCGTGGTCTTCAGAAATGAAATCAGGTCTGTTTTTCGTGCCAGAAACATCTGGGCCATTCTCTGGGGACTTCCTCAAAGGCCCCTCAAAACACCGGTGGAGATTATTTCCGAAAGTGCGTTTGACCTGGCCAGAAAACGGATCGGGGCTTTGATTGTCCTTCCCGGAAAAGAGGACCTGGAGGAGTTCGTCCAGCAGGGAATTCCATGGGACGGAAGCGTTTCCAGGGAAATGATCGAAAGCATCTTCTGGCCGAACAATCCGGTTCACGATGGGGCCGCCATCATTAAGGAGGATCGGGTGGTGGAAGTCGGGGCCATTCTGCCGCTTTCCAATCGAAAGGATTTTCCCACCGCTTTCGGAACCCGGCACAGGGCGGCGGCAGGGTTGTCCGAGACCACCGATGCAATGGTCATCGCCGTCTCCGAAGAGAGGGGTACCATCACCATCACAAAAGGATTCGATGTATTCAGGATCAGCGAAAAAGGCCAATTGGTCGAAGCGCTCAAAAAACATCTCGGCATTCGGAAGGACCAGCGCCAGTTTCTGAGAAAAAGGAAAATCGAATTGCGGATTGCCGCATTGGCGGCGCTGTTGATCGTCTCGGTTGTCTGGTTCAGTGTCAGCAGAGGTCTGGATGCCATCAAGGCCTTTGACATTCCCGTGGAATACGCAAACCGGAAGCCGGACATGGAATTACTGAATACCTCCGCAACATCGGTACGCATCTTCCTGCGGGGATCCAGAGCACTGCTCAAAAGCATCCGTCCCGAACAGATAAGGGTGAAGATGGATCTGGGAAAAGGCGTCCAGGGGATAAACACCTTTCCCATAACCAATGATAACCTGTCGATTCCTCCGGGACTCTCGCTCAAAGAGGTAAGACCCATGGTGGTGGATGTGAACCTGGATACACGGACCAAAAAAGCCCTTCCCGTACAGGCCAATTGGGTGGGTAAGCTCCCTTCGGATCTGATCATGGTTCGCGCAACAATCAAACCCTCGACCGTTTTGATCAGCGGGCCCACGATCATTCTCGGCAACATGCAAACGATCTATACCGCCGGCATACCGCTAAACAACATCAAGGCTTCGGGGAAAACGGAAGCAAAACTGGTGATTCCCTCCGCGTTCTTCAAACTGGAAGGAGGGGCCAAGGACACGGTTCTGGTGGAATATGAAGTAAGAAAAAGGGATAATAAGGGATGAAAAAAGGACCTTACCCTTGGGCATGCTCAAAAATGCTGCAAATAGCCCTGTTCTGTTTTTCCATCAGCGCGATTTTCGGTTGCGCAACAACGCCACCCAGCAATCCGGATAATCTCTGCGAGATTTTCAGGGAGAACGATGATTGGTATGAAGATGCGGCTGCCTCATATGAAAGATGGGGTATCCCCATCCCGGTCATGATGGCCATTCTGCACCAGGAGTCCAGGTTTGTCCATGATGCCAAGCCGCCCCGCACAACCTGTTTGTGGATTTTTCCCGGCCCCCGGCCTTCATCTGCCTATGGATATGCGCAGGTACTGGACGGCACCTGGGAGGAATATCAGGAGAGCACGGACAATTCCTGGGCCGATCGCGACGAGTTTGCCGATGCCATCGATTTTGTGGGGTGGTATTGTGCCCTGAGCGTCAAAAAATGCGGTATCAAGAGGAGCAATGCAAGGGATCTATATCTTGCCTATCATGAAGGCCGGGGCGGCTATGTGCGAAAAACCTACGCCAAAAAGAGGTGGCTGTTAAAGGTTGCCGACAAGGTCCAGAAAAGAGCGGTAAAATACCGGGGGCAGCTGGCCGCATGTGAAGATGAGTTCAAGAAAAGCGGTTTCTGCCTGTGGCCTTTTTAGATGACCGGAAAAAATCTCCTAAGAACACTTGGGGAACAGCATCTTCCCGGAATATGTAAGATCATAACCGGGGAGTTGCTCGCCCAGTTGTTTAAATGACGGCTCACTTAAAAACCCCAAGAAACCCTGTACTTCCTTTTCAAAAAAACGCTCTTTCAGGATCAACAGGTCGAAGCTTTCCCATTTTATGGGAACAAAGTGGAGATCAAGAAGCTCTGCGATGGCACGAATACAGGGACCGGCATGGGCACGGCCGGAAAGCACTTCAAGCCCAAGGTCCACATGCCTTTGGACTTCCCTTTCATAACCATCAATTCTTTCACCCGGAAGGCCGACTTTCGCCAGTTCCTCGTCCAATAGCAGGCGGGTTCCGGTGCCTATGGGGCGGTTGATGATTCTGATGCCGGCTTGGCCGAGATCCGCCACGGATTGAATGCCTTTTGGATTCCCCTTTTCAGTCACAATGCCCTGTTCCCGTCTACAGAAATTGATGATGCCCGGCATTTGACCCAACTCATTTTTTGCGGACTCAAAATTGTATTCTTCCCCGTCTTTCTGGATCAGATGGCTGGAAGCCATGTGACACTGGTTGCGCTTCAACGCCCGGATTCCCCCCAGGCTGCCCATGTTGCCGAATGCCACCATCTTTTCAGGAGTCATCTGGTTAAACAACGAAATGGTCCTGTCCAGGAGAATGTCGTTGCTGCCGGCTATAATGAGCAGGCCGTCATAGGCCGGCAAAGGGGCCGGCTGTTTGGGAAAGTTAATGGTTTTTACTTCCAACCATTGCTCCACCAGATTACGGGGAAAAAGCCATTTGCCGGTTGCCTTGGTGGCAGGAAGTCCCTTTTCGGCAATCAAGGTGTAAACCATTTTTTCGTTGATGTTCAAAAACTTGGCCAGTTCCCTTGTCGTTAGTAGCTTTTTTTCTTCCATGGCGCTTATTCCATAATGGTCGACGATTGTCCAAATAGACCATTTGTATAAGGAGAAGTCAATCAACAATCCTTTTTTGTTATAAACGGTAATCCAGGGTAGGTAATTGTAACTTTTTGAAAATATGACAGCCAATCAAAAAATCATTGACATTTATGAACCAATAGCGGTAAAAAGTGCCAGAATTTTGTATGGTTAGCGTACGACTTATTTTTTTTCCTGGAACTTCAGTCAGATATGACACAACTGCGGGGTGCAATAAATATGAGTGGTTTCTGCTCGAGGATTTCGATTCTTGGAACAGCGGCGCTTTTTTGGCTGGTTTCGTTTTTGCTGGCACCGACTGTTGCCGGTGCCCAGGGGCAGGCCCTTCAAGAGCTGCTGGAATTGCTTAAGAGCAACGGCGCCATCAGCAATGAGCAGGCGGCAAAAATCAAGGCGACCCTCGACAAAGATCGAAAGGCGATGGCGGATCGCGAAAAGGCCCTTAACGACCGTGAGGAAGCCCTAAAGCAGAGAGAAGAGGCTCTTATGGCGCGTGAGGAAGCCCTCCCCCCAAAACCCCTCACGCCACCGGATGCTGAACAGAAAAAAAGAGAAGCTGAAGCCGGGACAGCAGGATTCCAAAAAGAGAAAGCACCGACGGTGGCAGCATCAGAAAAGAAAGAATTTCCCCTGAGGGCTGTTTTCGACGATGGCTTCTATTTGCGTTCCAGGGAAAAAGACCTATTCCAGTTGCGCATCGGCGGTCTCCTTCAGGCCGATTATCGTTATTTCAATTATCACAGCACGGCCGATCCGGACAAAAACAAGTTCGATATCAGAAGAGCCCGGTTGCTGGTGGCCGGCAAATTGTATGAGCGCTTTTCTTACAAATTCCAGTACGAGTTTCAAGGGACAACCAGCAGAAAGCTTCTGGATGCATACGCCGGCGTCCGGATTCTGCCCTATCTGTCGTTGCGGGTTGGCCAGTTCAAGGAACCGTTCAGCCTGGAGCAGCAAACCGCCGTCAAGAACATCGTCTTCACCGAACGGTCCATGGGCTGGTATCTGGCGCCGCACCGGGATGTTGGGTTCATGGCCTACTCATCTTTCTTTAAAGACCGGATCACTTATGGGTTGGGCATCTTCAACGGCGACGGGGTGGATGATTCCACGGGCGGTGATTGCGATTCTCCGGAATTTACGGGCCGGGTGGTTTACGCGCCATTTAGGCATATGGGTCTGCCGGCCCTGAACAACCTTCAATTCGGCGGAAGTTTCAGCTATGCCAAAGCGGATCGCAATAATGTGAAAGTGACCGTTAGGACCAGCGGATTGACCACGTTTTTTGATGTCAATTCGGCCGCCAAGTTCAACATTATTCGAGATGTGGACTCGCGAACCCGTTACGGGGCTGAAATGGCCTGGGCATATGGGCCGGTCCTTTTATGGGGAGAATACATCAATCTGCGGTTCTCGGATGTGAAGACCAGTGATGCGGAGTTTGACATCAATTTGAAGGATTACTACGGCGCCATTATGTGGATGGTGACGGGGGAAAAGCCGTCCCTCAAAAAGGGTGTGATCCAGGGGATCAGACCTGACCGTTCTCTTTGGGGGGGCGGATGGGGGGCCCTGGGATTGGCGTTTCGGTATGACCGTTTTGACGGCGGTGATACCGCCTACGAGTATCTTATCGATCCGGGTACTTCCGTACGGGAAGCCACATCATACACCCTGGGGCTGAACTGGTATCTCAATCCATACATCCGCGTACTCTTAGACGCCACAAGAACCAACTTTGACCGTCCCCTCCTGGTAGAAAAGGATTCCCTGACCGGGGAAGCCATCTACAGTGACCAGGAGGATGTGATTACGGGTCGGGTGCAGTTACAGTTTTAGTCACCCTCGCAAAATGCGGGGGAAGAACCAGAACCGGAAAATTTTAACAAGGAGGAAAGAATGAAAAAGGTCGTATCAATTGCAGGGGCTCTGTTCATGGTTA
Organism: Thermodesulfobacteriota bacterium; assembly: GCA_028278625.1. The sequence goes on along the minus strand of JANQDY010000043.1, from coordinate 20,577 downwards.
TGGTGATGGTATCGCTGGTGCTGTCCGCTTACCATCATGAAGGGGAGATTGATTCACAGCACTTTCTGGCGCAGTATCCGGACAAGGCCGGCACAAAACTGGACCACTGTGCCCTCTGCCATACAGGGGGAAAGTATGAGAAATATGAAGGAAAGTGGGTGAGTCTTGGGAGTTGCCAGTGGTGTCACTACAGTTACGGCTATGACGGCAGCGGCAATATCATAGACACGCTCAATTCCTATGGCATGGATTATCTGTTAAACGGCCGGAACCAGAACGCAATTGTTGCCATTGCCGGTATGGATTCCGATGGGGACGGATACGATAATGCAACGGAAATTGCGGCGGTACGATACCCGGGAAATGCGGACGACGACCCCAGCAAAGTGCCGGCCCCCAGCCGCGTTTACACGAAAGCCGAATTGCAGGCCATCGGCCAGCATACCCAGTTCCTGCTCATGAACACCAGCCGGTCCGGAGATTTCTATGCCCAGTATACGGGCGTTCCGGTACAGGACCTTTTGAAAAACGCGGGTATTCTGGATTCCGCATCGGGTATAACGGTTTATGCGCCGGACGGATGGTCCAACTATCATCCGCTGGATGAAGATCCCAATCCCGAGCAATATCACGTCAACGGCACCTATCCCCAAGCCTCTTATTTTTACGATACGCAGGCGGACACGGCGCTGAATCCCGCGGACGGATGGTGTGATTACGGTGCGCCATCGTGCGCGGGACGAAACCCATTCGACCTGATCGTGAATGAAAACGGGAATAAGATGATCCTGGCATATGCGCGCGAAGGGGCGGCAATGGAGCCGGGCGTCTTGGGAGATGACAACAAACTTTCAGGAGAAGGTCCGTATCGCCTTGTGCCCCCCCAAAAGGCTCCTTCACCGCCGGATCAGTCGAGTCGGGCCGCAAACCAGGATGTGGTTTGGCCGTACAATTATGACTGGGATCACAATGCAGGTGCGGCCACGCGCACGGTGACAATGATTCGTGTGGAACCCCTTCCGGAGGGGACCACCGATATCGACGTGCTGGAGGCTGGATGGCAGTATGTGGATGAGGGAAAGGTGGTCGTTTACGGCGCCATCGAAGATCCCAATCCACCGAAAGTGGACATCAAGGCCAATGGCCAGGACGGTACGGTGACGGTTTCAGCGGGAGATCCCATATCCGTTACCGTCTCCCTTAATCCAGGGAGCCGTCTGGGGCAGAACGCCGATTGGTGGATATATGCCTATACCGATGCCATGGCAATCGATTTCTTCTCCTATGTCTATCCCACCGGGTGGATCGGAGGGATTGCCACATGTCTCCAGCAGGCGCTGTTCAACGTGACACCCTCCTTTGAGGTGTGGAACTCGGCCCTCACCACGGGAAGCTACATCTTCTATTTCGCCATTGACAGTAACGCCGACGGCATGCCGGACCTCACTTGGCTTGACAGGGTAAAGGTGCGTGTAGAGTAGCAATCGCAGGCAAATCAATAAACAAGGGGCAGGGCCGCTTTTTTGGGCCCTGCTTTTTTTATGCAGCCTGTTTTCAAAAAGCCCTGTTTGTGATATGAACACATCGATCAAAAGAGAGAATAGGGAGACATTATGACACTGGACCGGCCCCTGGTGCTGGCGACCCGAAACCGCGGCAAAATTTCGGAGTTTCGTGAACTCTTCAGCCATCTGGATATTGAAATCAAAACCCTGGATGATTTCGGACCCATTCCCCCGGTCATTGAAGACGGTGACACTTTAGAGGACAATGCCGTAAAGAAAGCCAGGTTCACCGCAAGGGTATTGGGACTTCCCGCCTTGGCCGATGATTCCGGCTTGGTGGTCACGGCGCTCAACGGGGCTCCGGGCGTCTTTTCTTCACGGTACGCCGGGGAGGACGCCGACGATGAAAGCAACAACCGAAAACTCCTGACCGAGATGAAAGGCCTCTCGGACCGGTCGGCGGCTTTCGTGTGCGTGCTGGCCCTTGCAGTGCCCATGGGACCGGCCCTGGTTTTTGAAGGACGCTGCGAAGGGATGATTGCCGATGCGCCTTTAGGAAACCAGGGATTCGGCTATGACCCGCTTTTCTACTATTCACCTTTTGAAAAGACCTTTGCGCAACTGAACCGGGCGGAGAAAAGCAGGGTCAGCCACCGCGGCAACGCCATTAAAGAACTGCAGGGAGAACTGGACAAGGTTTTTGTTTGGCTGAAACAGCGCCTTCTGGAAGAACCCTATTGAGAAATCTGTAACCTTTTTTGGATTTCTGATTCTATATTGACAAAAGAGATATCGTACATATTCTAAAGAACAGCAAAGATGAAATGTGCCAAAAGGAGGAGATATGCTGGAAATAACCGAAAAAGCAAGCGAGATGATAAAGGACTTTCTGAAGGACAGGGATGAGATCCCTGCAATCAGAATCATGATGTCCCAGGGAGGGTGAAGCGGTCCCTCTTTGGGAATGGCTCTGGATGAGTCAAGAGATAACGATCAGGAATTTGATGACCGAGGTCTAAAATTCGTTATAGAGGAAACCCTGTATGATAAAGTCAAGCCCATCACCGTCGATTACGTGACAACGGCCATGGGTTCAGGTTTCAATATTATGTCAAATATGCCGGTCCAGCCCGCGGCATGCGGCACCTCTTGCAGCTGTTAGCGAAGAACCGGAAAAATCAATCATCCTCTGATTGACGCGGCAAAAAAGCATGTGTCATGAAGAGGATGATTTTTTTTGAAACCTTTAGAAAGCGCCCAATTGGCAGGCGTTGATCTTAATTCCCAGCGTTTCACAGGCCGAGGATACGGCCATTTTCCCTAGCCCCAGTTTATGGGCAATCTTCCATGCCTTCTCACAGGGGAGGCGTCCGTTCATGAGTTCATTTCCGATTGAGGCTTCCAGTTCCTGGGAAACCGTTTCAGCCGGTTTTACGATCCGTTTGTTCGGTTCATATCCGAAAAGGCCCAATTGACACTTTCGAAGTTTAAATTCGAGTAGGTCCGCGGTCTTACCCACAAGGCCCGGTGCCACACTAAGCTCCGACGCAACTTCAAAGGCGATTGCACAGGGTACCCCTCCGTGGGATGCGCGCTCTTTCAAAGCGCTTTTAATCTTGGGGTCGGCTTCGCTCCTTGAGGAATGCTTTTCGGCAAAATGCCCGCCATCTTGTTTTGTCACAGTCAACCCTCCTTTTCTTTTTGTCCTTAAGTATCACAGTCAAAGTAGAAAAAGCAATGAAATGCCTCTTTACACCCAATGGGAATTGGGGTATCAATTTCTAATTGAAAGAGGAGGAGAAGAATGATCCAAGATAATCTGAGACGCATTCAGTCCGAGTTACCTGAAGGGGTTCAGCTGGTGGGGGCCGCAAAGACCCGCACTCCCGAGGAAGTCCTTGAAGCCATTGAGGCAGGGCTTAAAATCATCGGGCACAATTATGTTCAAGAGGCGGAACGCCTTTTCAAAATGATTTCTCAGCCGGTAAAATGGCACATGATCGGGCATCTCCAGTCCAATAAAGCCAAAAAAGCCGCGGCGATCTTTGATATGATTGAAACCGTGGATTCCTTGAAGCTGGCCAAGGCCATTGATAAAGCCTGCAAAAACCTCAACAAAACAATGCCTGTTCTACTGGAAATCAATAGCGGTGAAGAGGAGCAAAAGGCCGGCATCATGCCGGAAGGCGCCCCCCGGTTGATCGAGGAAATATCCCACTTGTCACATGTGAAAGTGATGGGATTGATGACCATGGGGCCTTTTACCCATGACCCTGAAGAAACCAGGCCCTATTTCAAAAAGACCAAAGCGCTCTTTGAAGAGATCGGCGCATTGAATATGGAAAATGCGGAGATGTCCATTCTATCCATGGGGATGTCAGACTCCTATCACGTGGCCATTGAGGAAGGTGCCAATATGGTGAGAATCGGTACGAAGATTTTCGGAGAACGGTTTTAGGAGGCATCTTTCGAACTTGCGGAGATTGCCACAGGGAGAGAGGCTCTTTATAAACGGGTTCACGCATTTCTTATGAGAGATAGACCTAACAACCCGATCGCTCAAGGCATCCGATTTTTTGGCGAAGGTATCTGGAAAAAACCGGTTGATACTCTCCCGGGTTGGAAGGTCCTCCACATTCGCGGGTTGCGGGTCATATCGCTGGCTGTCAGGTCTTTCAATGAAGACCAGTGCATGTTCAGAGCGTCCGCATTGACATTTTATTCACTCCTGTCCATTGTTCCCGTTCTGGCCATGGCCTTTGGCATTGCCAAAGGATTCGGGTTTGAAAAAGCATTGGAACATCAACTTCATGACAGTTTTTATGGCCATGAAGAGGTTGTTCAAAAGGTGACCGTATTTGCCAATTCAATGCTCGAGTCCACCAAAGGGGGGCTGATTGCCGGGATCGGTGTTCTGATTCTGTTTTGGACGGTCATCCGTGTTTTGGGAAATGTTGAAAGCGCATTTAATCAGATCATGGGTTTTCCGGAATCGAGGAGCTTTGGGCGAAAAGTCATCGATTATATGGCCACAATGGTGATCTGTACATTCCTGCTCATTTTGTCAAGTACGCTCACCGTTGTCATCAAGAGCCAAGTGACATCCGCCGTTGAATCCATCACGATTTTGGGAACCGTGAGCCCCGTTATTTTTTTTCTGTTGAAACTCCTTCCCTACTGCGCCATCTGGGTCCTTTTCACGTTCCTCTATATGTTCTTGCCCAATGGGAGAATCAGCTGGAAATATGGATTGTCCGCCGCCATTACGGCCGGCACGCTGTTTCAACTGTTCCAATGGGCATACGTTTCATTCCAGATCGGTGTGACACGGTACAATGCCATTTACGGCAGTTTCGCCGCGCTTCCCCTTTTTCTCATATGGTTGCAGATCAGTTGGTTGATTGTACTGTTTGGCGCGGAGTTTCTCTTTTCCCTTAAAAATGAGAGAGATTATGAATTGGCGTCGGATGTCGCAAGCATCAGCGACCGACAAAAAAAGATTATGACGCTCTGGGTGGTTCATTTCCTCGTGAAGCGTTTTTGCGAGGGGGCGCCCCCTGTTACTCTAGAGCAGATGTCAAAGGCCCTCCATTTTCCTGAGACTGTTTTAGAGCGGATTCTGATGAAGACAAAGGCAGCCGGTATTGTATCAGAGATCTGCCCTGATAAAGAGACGGCCCGCGCCTATCAACCGGCTCAACATGTGGATCTCCTGACATTAAAGTACGTGATCGACAAGGTGGAACACCAGGGTGTGGATGATACCCCGGTCTACACTGATCCCGATTATAAAAAAATCAGGGATGGATTGGATGACCTGGATGGCGCTGCACAAAAAGCGTCAGCGAATTTGTTGCTGAAAGAGATTTAATTCGCTTTTCCTTAAAAAAGGGTGTGCAAATGGACAAAAAGACAATACTCGTGGTGGACGATGACATCGCAACCATCAAACTTCTCAAAGATGTCCTGGCAGCGCTCGGTTACCAGTGCGAAGCAACCGATAACGGGTTCAAGGCACTTGAATTGATCAGAGAAGGGAATTTCCAGGCCGCCATTTGCGATATCAAAATGCCCGAAATGGACGGCCTGGAAGTCATTGCCAAGGCGCGCAAATTCGCCCCGGAACTGCCGTTTATCGTGGTGACCGGGTTTTCAGAAGAATACCTTTATGATCAGGTGGTTGAAGCCGGCGCCACGGATTATATCAAGAAGCCCATCAAGATGGAGGAGTTGAAAATCAAACTGGATCGCGCCTTGGATGAGCGACTGTTGTTGGAGAAGAACGCCCGATTGTTAAGTAGAGCGCGATCACTGAATGATCGGCTGACCAAGATACTGGATATGGCCAGGGAATTCAATGAGGAGAGGGATTTTGAAGCCCTTTTTCCCCTGATTATCAAAAAAGTGACCGAGGCCATGGAGGCGGAACGAACCAGTCTTTACATGATCGATTGGGATAAAAAAGAAATCTGGACCAAGGTTGCGGAGCATTTTAAGGAGATTCGCCTTTCCATCGGCCAGGGAATCAGCGGCCGAGTGGCTGAGTCCGGAAAAACCATCAGTGTGGCGGATGCCTGGGATCTGTCCTATTTTGACAGAAGCTTTGATCGCGATTCCAATTTCCGCACACGGTCCGTCCTCTGTATGCCCATTGCAAACCGCCAGGGAGATCGGATCGCGGTGATTCAGGTAATGAATAAGATCGGCGCCTCGCGGTTTGGCAAGAACGATGTGCAGATATTGAAGGCATTGTCCGGTTTCATTGCCATTGCCCTTGAGAATTCGTTCCTCATTGAGGAACTGGAAGCTTCTTTTGAAGGGGCCATCAAGACCCTTGCGGCAACCGTTGACGCCAAACACCCATTGACGGCGGGGCACTCGCAGCGGGTAACGGAATATGCGCTGGCCATTGCCAGCGAGATGAATCTTGATGAAGATGCACTCAAAGAGATCCATTATGCCGGTCTGTTGCATGATATTGGAAAAATCGGCATAACGGACAATATCTTGCTCAAGAACGGTCCTTTCACCCCTGAAGAGAGATTGGCCATGAATGAGCATACCACCAAGACCCTGGCAATTCTGGAAAAGTTCCATTTTTCCAAAAAACTGAAGGGTGTTCCCGTGATTGCCAGCTATCATCACGAAAAGGTGGACGGCAAGGGGTATCCATTCGGCCTCAAAGGTGATAGACTGCCGTTGGCATCCAAAATACTGGCCGTGGCGGATGTGTTTGATGCGCTGACATCCCGCAGGGATTACCCCAAGTATGTGGAAAATGAAACCATGGGACATGAACCAATGCCCTTTCAAAAGGTCCTCGGCATTCTGAAAGCGGATCGGGGAAGTCATTTCGATCCGGAAGTTGTGGAAGCATTTTTCAGATGCATGCCGGAAGTGTTAAAGTCTTCCCGTGGAAAGCATCTTTCTTCAAATTATGTGGATAGTGCTATTGCAATCCTTAAAGCGAAAGACTGAGGAGGTATGAGAGATGACGGCAAACGCGTCATTGGATCAGAAACTGGAGCAAGCGGCGGGTGTTGTCTGCAAACAGGGGATGTTTCCATTTCCGGTTAACGACACAAGTATTTCAATCATCAGGCATGTGGTGGGAGAGGAGGAAGATGAACTCGACATGATCCGTGCCTTTAAGTCCAACGCCTCTCAGACCCTGGAGGAATTGAAAGCATCGAGCGGTTTTCCAGGTGAAAAGATCACCCGCATTACGGACAGCCTGGCGCGAAAAGGTCTGATTTTCAATCAACCGAGCAGTTCAGGTGTCATGGTTTATCGTCTTCTGCCGCTGATGAACGTGGGGGTTATGGAATACAAATTCATGGGGAAATTGACCGGTGACGCAACGGAAAAAGAGCTTGCGTTACTGTTCAAGAAACTCATGGAAGGGGTCCGGGATCAATTGCAGCGCAACTATGTCAATATGATTCCTTTAATGAAGAGCGCGCCGGCCCTGGATCGAACAGTACCGCCAAAGGTTTCGGAGAGTGGAAAGGCCATTCAGGTTCTTTCCATAGACAAGAAAGTGGAAATACCCGAGGAATTTGTTCTCCCCTCTCAGAGCGTGGAGGATATCATTGACAAATTCGATGATATCGCCGTGGGGCATTGCTTCTGTCGCCAGCGCAGGCAGGTATTGGGGGAAGCGTGCGATACCGAATCGCCCACCCTGAATTGCTTTACCTTCGGTAAATCGGCCCGCCATACCGTGGCACAGGGTTTTTCAAAGAAAGTGTCGAAAGAAGAGGCCCTCAAAATTATGCGGGAAGCCGAGGCTGCCGGCCTCGTTCATAAAGCGTTCCACCCGGGTTCAAAGGAATCGCGCCCGGAGACGAGCATCTGTAATTGCTGCAAGGATTGCTGTGACACTTTCAACCTTTGGCGTGAAGGGGCCTTTCCCCTCATAAACTCCACCTACTACATATCCGTTATTGACGAAGACCTGTGTACTGGCTGCGAAACATGCAGAGACCTTTGCCCCACCGACGCCATCACCATCAACACGGATCAGCAGGCCGAAAGAAGCGAGGAGGCTTGTCTCGGCTGCGGTATTTGTGCCCGTTCCTGTCCTGAGGCCGCCATCTCATTGAGGGAGGGATTGCGGAAGGTTTTCATTCTTCCACCGCGTCTACGAAAATAACAGACCCACGAAATGTATTGTATCGCGGAAATTCAATACCAAGAATGGGGAAATCCATGAAAGACCGAACGCCTGATTCTCAAACACAGGAAATACTGGCCCGTCTGGCGGCCGAGGGGAGGGCTCCGGTTCATGAATTGACCCCCGAAGAGGCACGGACCGGTCGAAACGCTTTCTTTGTCTCTCTGGGGGGGGCGCCTCCCCGCGTGGCAAATGTGACGGATCGCACCATTCCCGGGCCATCCGGTGATATCTCTGTCCGTATTTACACCCCCGAAACAGCTTCTGACGGACCGGGGACGCTTCCCCTTCTGATCTATTTCCACGGCGGCGGATGGCTTCTGGGAAGCCTTGAGACCCATGACAGCCTCTGCAGAGCCTTTTCCAATAGCGGGAATTGTATCGTGATGTCGGTGGATTATCGATTGGCCCCTGAAAACCGATTTCCCGCGGCAGTGGAGGATGCCTATGCCGCGGTCTGCTGGGCCCACCAAAATGCTCATCATCTTGGCGGGAATGCGTCGCGCCTGGCCGTGGGCGGAGACAGCGCCGGTGGAAATCTGGCCGCGGTTTGCTGTCTTGTTTCCAGAGAAAAGGGAGGACCCGGTATACGTCACCAGTTGCTTTTATACCCGGTGCTGGACCTTTCAAGTTTCGATACCCATTCCTACAATGAGCATGCCACCAAATACCTCCTGACCGTTGAAGGGATGCGGTATTACAGGGATCAGTATCTGAGGAATGAAAATGACCGAATGGATCCGCACGCTTCTCCGCTTCTGGCGGAAGATCTTTCCGGCCTTCCTTCCGCGACAATCGTCGCCGCGGAACTTGACGTTTTGACGGATGAAGCAAAAGCCTACGCAGAGCGACTGAACGACGCGGGCGTACCGGCAACATATTTGTGTTACGATCAAATGATTCACCCTTTTTTGAATTTCTTGGATGGTGTGGATCGAGCCAGAGAAGCGGTCCTTGAAATCGGTCGTTTGCTGAAAAAAAACCTGGAGGGGCAGCCATGAAAACAAAAGCGACAGCTTTGCTTATGGCATTGTTTTATGTGGCCGTCTTCGTTTTTGCGGTGCATGCCGATCCAATTCCCAGCATCACTGAAGCACAAAAAAAAGAGAGTATCAATGTCATCATGGATTCCGGAGAAGTGGTCAGGGCCCATATCTCCCAGAAGGGGAAGGATGTTTCCTTGACCATTATCGCCGATGCGGGGATTCTGGTGATGGGCGCCAAGAAACTGGCCCTCGGTTTTGTGCGCGCGGTGAAAATCTACAGTCCGGATCTCTACCAGGGGGAACAGGCCCTGGGAACCGGAGTATACAACTACCGGGTTACGGTTCGTGACGTGAATGAAAAGAAGGATCTGGTTGTCGGTGTCAAAATGGCCGATCAATCGGACCTTGCATGGACATTTCCCAAGACAGAGTCCATCGACTAGCTGTACAGCCCTTTCTGCCTGTGCCCATGAAAGACCAATGAATATAGCAAACTATATATAGCGCTAGGTTTTTAAGTTGACATTTGTTTTCTTCTGTTTCATTCTACACCATATGAATTCAGAAGAAATAAAGCAATTCAGACTCAGTCTGGGTTTGACCCAGCAGGATTTTGCGATATCACTCGGTGTGTCGTTCGCCACCGTGAACAGATGGGAGAATGGGAAGGCCCGGCCGCAAAAGGACAGACTGGCTCGCCTGCGCACCATGATTGCAAAACAAACCGATGAGAAGAGCCAGGATCAATCGGTCCTCCCCCCTCTGCCTCGTCTCGATCTTGAAGGCGATCCTGAAGCGGTCAAGCTTGTTATTGATGCCTACCGTCTGCGAAACGGACATCTTTTCAATAAGGCTTTCGGGCTTGAGCTTTCCCGCATAGTGCCGTTGCCTCACCAGCGAATCGCCGTATATGAACACCTCTTGCCAAAAAATCCGCTTCGCTTCCTGCTTGCCGATGACGCAGGGGCAGGCAAGACCATCATGACCGGGCTCTACATTCGGGAAATGATCAACCGCGGCAGGGCCAAATCGGTCATGATCCTTTGTCCGGCGGGACTTACCTGGAATTGGCAGAGGGAACTGCGCTTCTTTTTTGATCTGGAGTTCGAGGTCTTGACCGGTTCCGCTTTCAACGGAGGAAATCCCATTGAAGACAACCCCCAAAAACGGTTTATTCTCAGCATCGATACCGCGGCCGGTCCCCAGTTGAGGTCAAAGATCGCAGGCCCCGAAGCGCGTGCCTTTGATTTGACCGTGTTCGATGAGGCGCACAAGCTGTCATGGGGCGATTCGGCCCGAAGCGACGCCAAAACTCGAAGATACCGTTTTGCGGAAATGATGAGCAGGCAAACAAATCATCTCCTTTTGTTGACGGCCACACCCCATATGGGAAAGCCGTTTCCGTTCTTTGCCCTCTGGCGTCTGCTCGATCCGGAAATCTTTACCACGGAAGATGCATGGCGCAGTTTTCCTCCTGACAAGCGGCGAATGTACTTTCTCCGTCGATTGAAAGAAGAAATGATCGATTACGAGGGAATGCCCATCTACATGCCGCGACTTTGTCAGACGCTTGCGTTTAAACTGACCCCCGATGAACAGGATTTCTATGAAGCCTCCTCCGACTATCTTCGGTGGAGCTATCGGTCCAACAACAATATCAACCGAAGCGCCGCGGATATGGTTCTGGCAGTTCTCCAGCGACGTCTTGCCAGTTCCACCCACGCCATGATCGAATCCCTCAAACGGAGAAAAGCGCGACTTCTTGAAAATCCTGCCGTGGCTGCCTCGCGTACCGGGCCGCACACATTGAATGAAATCGTTAACTATTTTGACATGAGCACTTCCGATGAGGGCACTGCCGAAGCGAACCGGGAAGCGGACGAAATAGTGGACGAAGCGGCCCTATCGCTGGCAAGGCCTAAAGAGGCATCCCGCCGGGCCAAGGAAATCGAGCGTCTGGAAAGACTTATTCGACTGGGAGAGGACATTCGATCAAAGCATCACGAGGCCAAGTTTCAGAAACTTCGTGAACTGATGGAGTCCGCCGAGTTTCAGGATGAAAAGCTTCTCGTTTTTACGGAGCACCGAGATACTCTGAAATATCTTCGTCGGCGCTTCGAACAATTGGGATATACCGGCCAGGTCGCCTGTATCCACGGTGCCATGGATGTCTCCGAACGGGAGCGTGAGCGTCGCTTTTTCATGCCGCCGGAAAGCCGCAGAGCCCAAGGTGTGGCGAGTCCTGACGGGCCATCCGCCCGGATCATGCTTGCCACCGACGCTGCGGGTGAGGGAATCAATTTGCAGTTTGCGTGGTTGATGGTCAATTTCGACATCCCCTGGAATCCCGCGCGCCTCGAACAGCGCATGGGCAGGCTTCATCGCTTTGGGCAACAACATTCCGAGGTGCGCATATTCAACCTCGTGGCTGAAGATACGAGAGAGGGTGAAGTGCTTCAAACCTTGCTTCAGAAGCTTGAAGAAGCGCGACGAGACCTGGCCAGCGACAAGGTTTTCGATGTGGTGGGACAGATCCTTCAAGGGGCTTCCATAAGGGATCTGTTCAGGAGTGCGCTGCTGGAAGAAACCTCCCAAAAAGCGTGTAGATCCATTGAAAACCGTCTTGCCACGCAGAAACTGAGAATGGAAATGGAAGCCCAGCGAAAGCGGGCCACGGACTATGGCGATGTGGCCAGAAGATTGGGTCAGCTTAAATCAGAGATTGAAGTGGAACACTTCAACAAGCTGCTGCCGGCGTTTATTCAGAATTTCGTGTTCAAGGCGGCTCCCCGTATCGGAATAAGAATCGATGGCGACATGAGCAGGGTGGCCCGTTTTTCAGTAGTCGGTAGGGAAGGACAATGGTGCAGGGATATTTCAGATCGATTTCACAAAGGGATCCCCCGGTATGTATCGGTCCGTCGCGATTTCAGAGACCAGAATGTGGATACTTCGAAACTCGTATTTCTTCGACCGGGAGATATTCTTTTTGATGCCATTTGCGGGGAGGTGATCCGCCGGTACAAGGGCGACGTTCAAAGAGGGGCGGTCCTTTGCGACCCTTCTATCCATACGTCTTATTACAGCGCCGTCTATTTGTGTCAAATCGGAGAGAAATCCCGGTTTGACGGGTCAGTGTCCAGCCGCGGGGCAAACCTCTTCGAACGGAGACTGATCGGCCTAAAATGGGATGAAGACGGGGCCTTCGAGATATGTCCCCCAAACCATCTTCTTGCCCTTTTGCCCGCATCCAAATCACTTCTTGTCAAGGCGGGAAGCCTGCTACGCGATCCGGAGGAGCAGTTATCCCTGGCCGATGCGCATGCCCAAATGCTTGCCGACGTGGATTATCTCAATCAACGGCGTGCCGCGCTTAAGGCCGAATCCGCATCCAGGGTAGAGGATCTCATACGCGGTTTCGACTACCAAGCCGCAAAGCTGGCGGAAGAACGGTCAGCCATTATGCGTCGAATCCGTCAGGGCGACGAGCATCTGCGCCAGGGATTGGAGGAGGTGAAACAGGAACAGGCCCGATTGGAAGAAGATAAGGCAAAGACCCTGCTATATGAGCAACGCAGAGCAGACCTTGTGGATGTGATCGTGCTTGAAAGGATTGCAATGGCTCTTGTCGTGCCGGATCCCACACCGGAGGCCCGTGATGCCTATGACAAGAACATCGAGAACGTTGCCGTTCGAATTGCCAAGAACTATGAAATGGACCACCACGGGGCACGGGTCTACGATGTGTCTTCGCCAAAGCTTGCCCGTGGCTACGATCTCGAAAGCCATCGCGCAAACGGTGAACGCATCGCCATTGAGGTGAAGGGCCGCAGGTTCCGGGGGCCCGTTCATCTGACGGAAAATGAATGGCCTACGGCAGCCAACATCAGAGACAAATACTGGCTTTATGTGGTGGTCGATTGTGCATCAAATCCCAGGCTCTATCGTGTTCAGGACCCGGCCTTCAAGTTAGCGGTACAATCCAGAAAGAGTTTCACCGTGAATATCGGAGATGTGATTCGTGCGTCCGAGCCGGATTAGATGCATGAAAGGGGATTACGACAGGGAATTCAGAGGAACGCCATGGATATGCACTATTTGAATGCCTTGCTGGATCGTCTCCGCGCTGAGCCCCACGAGACGGAATGGCTTGAATTTAAGTCATCCCGTTATGAGCCGCAGATGCTGGGCGAATACATCTCCGCCCTTGCAAATGCCGCTTGCCTGTGCGGCAAGCCAAAAGGATATCTCGTCTTCGGCATTCAGGACAAGACGCACCAGGTCATCGGTACTTCCTTTGAACCGGGTACTGAAAAGGGCAAGGGAAACCAGGATCTGCTCTTATGGCTTTCACTGGGGCTTCGACCGAATGTGGGCTTTGAGGTGCGATCTTTTCAATATTCTAACCGCCCCGTCGTCATTTTCGAGATTCATGCGGCCCTTGATCGGCCGGTCTCTTTCTATGGCGTCAGCTACATTCGCATCGGCTCCAGCAAAACGCTCCTTGCAAATCACCCTCACAAAGAGAGACGGATCTGGCAGGGCCGCTTGGACTGGTCTGCACAAATCTGCGAGCAGGCCGGCCTTGAGGACCTTGATCCCAATGCCGTCGCCAGGGCCAGACAGGAATACTCGGCCAAATTTCCCCACAAGCGGGCGTCCGTTGCCGCGTGGGACGACAACGCTTTTCTGAACAAATTGCGGCTCGCCATTCGGGGTCGCGTCACCAATACCGCCGTTCTACTGCTGGGAAGGTCCGAATCGTCGGCCCTTCTGACCCCAGCGGTAGCCCGTATTTCCTGGATTCTCAGAGATGATCGGAATCACGAGCTGGACTATGCACATTTTGATCCGCCGTTTCTCCTGAATGTTGATCGGGTACTGGGAAAAATTAGAAACCTCACGGTCCGAGCGCTCCCCAATGGAACCCTCTTCCCCGTTGAAATAACCCAATATGATCCCTGGGTTCTTCGGGAGGCTCTCCACAACTGTATCGCCCATCAAGATTACACGCTTCACGGCCGGATTAATGTAGTGGAAACGCATGATTCCGTTTTGTTGACCAACGTGGGGAGCTTTCTTCCGGGAGATGTGGAAAAAGCCATTCGGCAGGACGCCCCTTTGGAGATTTACCGGAATCCTTTTCTTGCGGAGGCCATGGTCCATCTCAACATGATCGACACCCAGGGGGGCGGCATCAAGCGGATGTTCCTCACGCAGATCAAACGATTCTTCCCCATGCCCGATTATGATCTGACCGAACCCGAGCGCGTCATCGTAAGGGTGCGGGGGTCCATCCTGGACGAACGCTACACCCAGTTGCTCATGGATCGTTCCGATCTGGACCTATGGACCGTTATCCTGCTGGATAAGGTCCAGAAGGGAATCCGAATCAGCAAAACCGAGCATCAAAAGCTCAAAAAGATGAAGCTGGTGGAAGGCCGATATCCAAATATCTTTGTTGCCGGGAAGGCAGCGGCCGTTGCCGGCCTCAAGGCCCAGCATATCCGGAATAGAGGTCTTGACAGGGGATATTATCAGACGATACTTCTGGAGCTCATTCAGGAGCACGGACCCGTATCCCGCACGGACATCGACACGCTATTAATGGACAAGCTGCCGGAAATCCTCACTGAAAAACAGAAAAAGACCAGGATTCACAATCTACTTTATGCGCTTTCAGGCCCTTTAGGGCTCATACGAAACATCGGTTCCAGAAGAAAATCCGCATGGGTATCCAAAGACAGGTCTTCTGTGGGAACCGTTAAAAAAAGCAATACCGACATGGGCTCTCCAAAGTCCGACTAAGCTATCTATTTAATATGATAAGGATTTTCTATTTGTTATTTGCTTTTTGAGAAGCAAAAAAATAGCAAAAAAGTAGCAAAAAACCAGCAAAAAAGTAGCAAAAAAGCGGCAAGGATGACCGGAATTTCAGACATAAGGCAATCTGTTGCCGTATACGGAGAGGTAAAGTTTGAACGACCTACCGCGATTGATTGAAGTGGCATTCCCCCTGGAGCAGGCTTCCCTGGCCAGCGTACACGAGAAGAATGTGCGTCACGGACATATTTCAACCCTTCACATATGGCCCGCCCGCCGTCCCTTGGCCGCATGCCGGGCCGCGCTTTTGTGCTCGCTTCTACCCGATCCGGGTGACCCCGGAAAGCGCAAGGAGCTCCTGGAAAAAATCGGAGGGACGGTCAAGACGACTTTCAGGAAAAAACGTGACGGCAACGGCAACACCGTCGAAGAAGAGGTGCGGGAGATTGAAGGCGGCGTGCTGAAGTGGGGTCGGGAAAATGCGGCCGTCATGGATGAATTCAGAGAAATGATCAGGGCTTTTTATGGCGACAGGGCGCCGGAGGTTTTGGACCCGTTCGCTGGAGGAGGGGCCATCCCGCTGGAGGCCATGCGGCTGGGCTGCCATGTCACGGCAGCGGACATCAATCCGGTGGCGTGGTTTATTCTCAAATGTGCCCTGGAATATCCACAGCAATTGGCAGGCAAGAAATGGCCGCTTCCGGATTTTGTGCGGGAATGGCCTGACTTTGTGGAGGACTTTCGGGCGGGAAAGGTTAAAAAGCGGCGCGGCAAAAAGCCGATCCATTTCAGTGAATCCCGTCAACTCACGCTATTGGAACTGCCTGACGCGGATCTGGCTTGGCATGTTCGCGCCTGGGGGCGGTGGGTTCTGGAACGTGCCAGAGCCGATCTGGGGGTCCACTATCCCACGGTGGACGGCGAGCCCACCGTCGCCTATCTCTGGGCCAGAACGGCCCGGGACAAAATCACCATGGGCCGCATCCCCCTGCTCAAGACCTTTTGGCTCACCAGGAAAAAGGGGAAACGAACGGCCATTCTTCCCGTTCCCGAAGAAGACCGAACCGGGGTCTCCTTTGCCCTTTTGGAGGAGGACGACCTGGTAAAACCTGAAAGGATATTCGCACGTCACCCCTTTCTCAAAAACTGGGGCATTACCCCGGAAAACCTTCACCCTTTTCTCAACAACGGCACCATGAACCGGTCCGGCGCCTGGAGTCCCACCAGCGGCCGGCCGGGTCTGATTGCGCTTACCATGGACGATCTGCGTCTTCAGGGCAGGCAGAGTCTTCTGGGCGCTCAGATGACGGCCGTGGTCGTGGAAGCCTCGGCTTCAAACGGGAAACGGACATTCAAGAAATACCGATTACCGACGGAAGAGGAGATGAAGGCGGCCGAGGTTGACGATCTGGAGGCCTTTTTTGATGATATCCCCTTCGGATTGCCGGATGAAGATACGCCTTTAGGGGGTGGTAGCGGGGCATCTCGGGCGTTTTCAATCCAAAGATATGGGCTTAAAAGATGGCGAGCGCTTTTTACGCCACGGCAACTTGTTTCCTTGGGCGTTTTCGTCAAACATACGCGCAAGGCCGTTGATATAATTTCGAAAACGGACAAGGAGGCCGCAGAGGCGATCGGGGCGTATCTTTCCGTCTGTTTGGACCGTCTTGCCGACTATTCAAGTGCTTTATGCACATGGCATAATGGTGCAGAAAAAATGCGTAATACTTTCGGGCGATTTGCACTTCCGATCGTATGGGATTTCTGTGAAGTATCACCGGTTTCTGAAACTACTGGTAGCTATAGTGGCGCATTAGAATGGGTCTCACGTTTTGTTTCACACGCCTTGGAAGATTTGCAGAGTTCAATTACTCCTCATATCATTGCTTGTTCAGCTACTTCTGAATGTAATGAAACGCTTGATATGATTTTGACGGATCCACCTTATTATGATGCCATTCCCTACTCAGACCTCATGGATTTTTTCTATGTTTGGCTACGCAGGAGCCTGCACGGATTTGTGACGGAAATTGATGAGGTGTTTTCGGATTCGCTATCGCCAAAATGGGATCACGAAAAGCAGGACGGAGAACTGATCGACGATGAGTCCCGGTTTAAAGGCGATCGAAAGATGTCCAGAAAAGCGTATGAAGATGGGATGGCCAGGTCTTTTCAGCGATGTTGTGATGGCCTGAGTGATCAAGGCAGACTTGTGGTGGTGTTTGCAAACAAAAACGTTGACGCATGGGAAACATTGATTACCGCGTTGATCCGTGGCGGAGCAACGGTTACGGCAAGTTGGCCCATCAGGACGGAAATGTCCAACAGGGTTAGAGGGATGTCCGGAGCTGCCCTTTCCTCCTCCGTATGGATCGTTTGTCGCAAGCGTCCCAAAACCGTCGGCGCCGGATGGGACACAAGGGTTCTCGAAGAGATGAAAACAAACCTGTTTTCCGCCCGTGAGGAATTGGGCGGCATCAACATCCTTCAGTATTACTTCGATCTCGGCATTCGAGGGCCTGATTTCATCTGGGCGGCCCTTGGGCCGGCCCTTCAGGCTTTCAGCGCTCACCCCTTCGTCAAAAAGGAGGGCGGAGGCATCATGACCGTGGGCGAGTTCCTGGCGGAGGTGCGACGGCTGGTGCTTCAGTTTTCACTGGGGGAATTGCCCGGATTCAGGGACCTACAAAAAGATACGGGAGGCCGTGGAGAAGGGATTGAACTGGACCCGGTGACCCAGTACTATCTCCTTCATCGGGCCAATTTCGGTTTTGCGCCCGCACCGGCGGGACCGTGCATCCTGTATGCAAACGCCTGCGGCAAGAACGAAACCGAACTGAAAATGGTCTGGAATATTATTGAACAGGGCGGAACGTCCGGACGGGGACGCCCTCGAAAGAACGAAGAAAACAATCAGAACGTGGCCTCGGGCAAGGGGAATGAATACCGGTTGCTCAAATGGGAGGAACGCGCCGGGCGGGAAAGCCTGGGAAGGACAAGGATCGGCCAACCGGCACCGTTAATCGATCGTCTCCATCGTTTGATGCTTTTGCTTCACCAGAACCGTGCCTCGGATATGCAGGATGTTTATGACGGATGGGGCCTGGCCGGCGACCCGGCTTTCAAGCCGCTGCTTCAGGCGGTCCGTGAATTGGCGCTCCGCGACCGGCAAGACACCGAGCGTCGCATTGTCGAAGCCGTTGCCACTCAACTGCATTTGGGCAAGAGAACCGTGGTCTCCGAAAACAGGGTTTATGAAACACCCCTTTTCGAATATGGGGAGGAGAAAAACCAATGATCCGAAAAGCCGAAATTCTGCCATGGAAACAGGTCTGCGTATTGCGCCGGGAAATCCGGGATCGGGAACTGACCTCATCGGATTTTGCCGTGGATCTTCACAAAGTCGTAAATGGCGCAACGGGAGAAACCCCCTTTTATTGCCATCCCGAGCAGTTCTTTGCCATTACCTACGCAGCCGCCAACCTCAGGGAATTTTGCTCGGTGGTATTGCGCCGACTCTCAAAGAAAAAGGGAGGAGAGTCCATTATCAACGTGGCCCAAACCTTTGGGGGAGGCAAATCCCACACCCTGACCGCCATATACTATCTGACAACACTGGGGAAGACCCTTCCCAAGAAGGAACGGTCGGTTCGTCAAATTTTGAATCACACGGAGATCGAAGATCCTCCCAGGGCCCGCGTTGCTGCCATCTCTTTTGACAACGTGGACTGGAAGCGGGGTTGCGGGGTCAAATCCCCTGACGGCGAATTTCGTCGTTTCAGGATGCCGTGGAACCTCATTGCCTGGCAACTTTTGGGACAGGCGGGACTCGATATTCTGGATCGGGATGAATTCCAACCGGATTACGATACGCCGCCTTCGGAAGCGCTCTGGGCTGAGATCCTGAGAAGGATTGAGGAAACGGGGCAGGGCGCCTTAATCCTGATCGATGAGTTCCTCATGTGGGCTCATGACGCGGCCAGCCCGGACCCTACGGGGAAAAGCGCGGATCGCGGAGCATTCTGGTTTGACCGTCTCAAGAACTTTTTTCAACGACTTTCTCAAGCCGTGGAGTCCAGCCGTTGTTCCTGTCTCGTGGTGTCTCTCTTGGCCACGGATCCCGCAAAAAGCGATCAGACCGGCCGTGAGATCCTGCGGGCATGCGGCAACGGACTGAACCGCCAGGCATCGCTTCAATCTCCCGTGGAAAAGGATGACCTTGCCGAACTGTTGCGCCGTCGCCTTTTTAAACAATACCCTCCGAACCCCGAGGACCGAAAGACGCAAATCCTTGCCTTCTGGTCCCGGATGACCCGGGTGGACCCGGTACGGGCCAAACTGCCGGATTCCCAGGAACGGCTCATTCAGTTTTATCCCTTTCACCCGGATCTCATTGATCGGCTCTTTGGCAAATGGGTCCAGCTGGACCAGTTTCAACGAACCCGTGGCGTTTTGCAGACCTTTGCCGTTGCTTTGCGCGATGCCGAACCATGGGATGACGCACCCCTGATCGGGCCGCAGATACTGCTCGGATCGCCCGGCCGGGATGGGCTTAGTGCCGCTTTGCTGAAGCTTGCACAGGTGGCGAAAGACTCGCAGCAGGATAAGAAGGCGGAATGGCCCCAGAATTTGAAAACCGAACTGCCCCGGGCCCTGCAGGCACAGAAGGCGGATGCCCCCACGCTCATGGGCAGAGAGATCGAGGCGGCATGCGTGGCCGCCTTTATTTTTTCCCAACCCGTCGGCGAGCAGTCCGAATTGAGCGAATTGCGTTGGCTGCTGGCCGCGAGCTGCGATATGCCGGCGGTACTGAACAACGGGCTCTGTTCATGGGCTCGTACATCGTGGTTCCTCGAGGAATGTGAGTCGGTAGAGGCCGGTACGGGGGTCCCCAAATTCTGGAGGCTCGGACCCAAACCCAACTTGAAGCAACTCCATGATTTCTATAAGCGGGAGGCCCTGAAGTATACAAAGGCAGAATTCGACGAATTGGCCAAGACAAAATGCGCGCCACTTTATGAAGACCCGTATAATACCGGCGTGCTGTTTCACAAACTGCCGGAAGATCCCGGAGACATAGAGGACGACGGCCGTTTCAGGATCGCCGTATTGGGCGCCGAATACGCGGGCATTGTGGGCGAACCGCCCGGAGCCGATGCCGCTGCATTTCTCACAACCCATTCGTCGCCCTCCGATGTGCGAACCTATCAGAATATCGTCATCATTGTCGTGCCGAGCCTGCCGGGATTGCAGCAGGCCGAACAGAATATCGCGGACTGGATGGCATGGCGGGAGATCAAACGGTCCGACCAGTATAAAGAAATGGATTCGGGGCAGCAGCAGATAGTGAGAAAGCGGGAAGCGGAGGATTTAAAGGAGGCGCGGACCGCCGTCAAGAACGCCTATGAGATCGCGATCTATCTCCACAAAGACGCTTCCGTTCAGGCGGGAAAGATCACCATGGGCGCTGAATCCCTGCTGGCCGCTCTCCTTGGGGAAACGAACCTTCGCCTTTTTCGCGAAAAGATCGAGCCCACGGCACTGATGCCCGGAGGTCCCGCGTCCGTCTGGCCGGATACCGATTCCT